>NZ_VPAO01000039.1:0-42308 GCF_013419235.1 Acinetobacter sp. YH12098 | reverse complement strand
AGAGGAATTGCCACAAGATACGATAAGCTAAAACGTAACTATCAAAGCGCTGTTGCTTTAGCTTGTATATTTATATGGTTGCCTCTTTAGCTCAATTTATCGGCTGTAAATGTCAACACACCCTAGTTTAAAACGACCATATTTAAAGCAGTTTTTTGTGCTGTTGTCCTCTATAGATATAAAAATTCAAAGCTAATTATGGAGTCTTTATATGTCAATCGAGGCTAATCACTCAAAGCCTTTTACACCAAAACCATTTTTTTTGTACAATAGCGCCAGATTCAATTGAGTTATTCGTATGAGTACGCAAAACCCTCCCAAGAAAAAGGCTTTAGTCAATTTGCCTTTTCCGATTAAAAAAGCTGAAGATAATGCTTCGGATGAAATCTTTGAAGATATGCGTCCAAAACCGCAGCGTTATGCTGACCGTACTTGGATGCCACCACGCGGTACACGTCGTTCGATGGGTAAGCGTTAAAAGATTTAAATAAAAAAGCCATGGTAAAAACCATGGCTTTTTTATTGCAAATTATTGATGTTAAGTGCGTATTTCAGACTGAATTCTACGGTCTTTATTGAGATAATACTTTTTCTTCTGACGATACATGTCAAGATCAGCACGTTTAAGCATATCTTCCATTCGCTCATTCAAAGTATTGGTGGCAGAACCAATTGATATACTCATCGGTTGATTAGAATAAAATTGGTTATCGACCAATAACAACTCATTCAAACTTTGTAAGCAGTTTTGCAGCGCTGCATCATCTGCACCGGGTAATAGAATGACAAATTCATCACCGCCAATGCGTGAAGCAGAATAGGGCGTATGCTGAATAAGTTGGTTTAAAATGTTGCCCAGACGTCTGAGGATACTGTCACCAGCATCGTGTCCAATACTGTCATTGAGTTCTTTTAGTCCATTTAAATCAATAAAAATACAAGAAACAGGACGTAATTGATTGCGTTCGAGACGATTGAGTTCTGCGATATAAAATGAACGGTTATAGAGCTTGGTCAGAACGTCATGCTTACCTAAATATTCAAGATAATTTTCAGCCTTTTTACGTGCGGTAATATCAGTCAGCGCAACCTGGACAGTGCTCCAGTCATCGAGATAATCGGGAAATACGGTAAATTGCAATAAGACATGGCGAATACTGCCATCAAGTGCATAATTTACGGCTTCACGTTGATGATGTAGATTGCCATTCCAAAGTTCAATCAACTGTTCTTTAAAGGTTTGCAGCATTTCTTTGGTAAAAACTTTATGTACATTTTTGAGCAATATTTCTTTGTTCGGAGCGCCAAATAAATCAAGCGTGGCTTGATTGACGTCAACGATCAGTATTTCTTTAATGCACTCTTGTACAAAATCGGGATGAACATCCAAAAAAGTGACAAAGTCTTCAATTTCTAAAGCGCGTAGCTGATCTAATTTTATTTTAATCCGGCTGAAATCTTCTACCCAAAGTGAGGTTGGCGAATAATGGAAACGCGCTTCTGCCAAATGACGACTTTGTTCATGTAAACGACAAGCTTCGGTATAAGATGTGATATCTTCAGTTGTAATTAAGACTGCTGATAAATCCTGCTCATGATTTGGTAGGACGATGCCTTTGAGTTGAATGTCTAAACGTTGCCCACTGAGTGTATAGTTTACGGCAGAATGGGAAAAATGTGTTTCCCCATTCCATAATGCAACCAATTCTCTAATATGTGTTTGACACATCTCCGCCTGAAAAACGAGATCAAGGTTTTGACATAAATGTTCAATATTACGCGCTTGATACAGTTCTAACGTTTTTGTGTTGACCTGTAAGATTTTTATTTTTCTTGCACATTGCAGAATACGTGATTCATCTTGTTGAAGAAAAGTGGCGAGATCCTGCACACCTTGCTGACGCCAGAGATCAAATTGTTTTTTGACTTCACTGTAATCTTCAAGCCACATTGCAATGGGGGATAGCTCAAAAAAGGAGAATCTAGCATGTCTATTTTATGTGCTCGTCATTCTTTATGATAATGTCAGCAAGTAGTATAAGACGAAAAAAATGATATTAAAATAATGTGATATGTAAAATAAGTTTTATTTTTAATGTGACTTAAGTCGCTAAAAACCATTAATCAACTGTAGAAAAAAAGCCAATATAGACATTGGCTTTTTGGGTGTTTCAAATGTGGTGAAAAGAGCCTTTAGCGGCTGGCTTTACGGGCTTTATTTTCAGGCTTTGGTGCAGCGATTTCACGTTCAGCTTTCCAAACATCAATGAAATCTTTTTCATTAATATTGTACAGTTCAAGTAGGGCTAAAATGACGCCGCCAAACATCATTGGGCCTTCTGAGTTGCTTTGAAACTCAAATATTTTCCCATTCAGGGCATGCAAAATATCTTCAATTTCAAAAATACGGTCACGACCATTGCTATCTGTCGGGTACATTTGGGTATTCAGCACAATTTTCGCAAGACTTTTTTCATTATCTGTTAAGGCCAGAACATCAACCAATTCATCTGCCGAAGGTGCAAAAATTACCGAGTCTTGAAAAATTGTATGTAGAAGTTTCGAAGTAAGTTTAGGTAAAGCTTTTTCAACGAAAGGACGGAATGAAATTGGAAAAATAACATTTCTGGAAATCCCCTTAAACATGGGAGCAATTTCTTCAACTTTATAGCCAGCGACACCACAGCCAATCGAAGTAATGAAATATTTGGTCTTCGGATGATTCTTGGTATAGATTTTAAAATCATCAACATAATGTTGAATCTGAGACAATGGCATTTGTTGTAAATGCTCATTCATTGTTGGAATAGCAAAACTTTGACCAGCCCATCCACGACCAATACCATTCATTGCACCAAAATGCTCTAGGGCAGTACGCGCTGCACCGCCAGTATGTTGACCTGCCATATTGCTGCCAAAAACAAAAATGGTATCTTCAGCTAAGTTTTTAACAATACTTTCGTCATGATATTGATAAGTCATAAAGTTTGATCTGTGGCGTCCTTTTGTTCATGTTGCAGGTGAAATTTAGCTAGGTCAAGTATCAATCTGGGTTAAATGAACGCTTTACCTATGAGTTTTTTAGCCTAAAGAGTTTCTTTGAAAAAAAATGGCTCAATCAGGTGATTTATAATTTTGAAGTTGACGAAAAAATCTAGAAACTCATACTAAATAAAGATTACTTCTGTCTGTAAGAGACTTTGGCTTTTTACATAAATTTAGCGTTGTTTTGTGCAACTTTGCCCTCATAATAAAGCCCTATAAAAACTGTTGAAGAAGAAGAGTGTGATGCAGGAACAGCCTTTTGAACTGGTAACACAATATCAGCCCGCAGGTGATCAACCTCAAGCGATTGAGAAATTGGTTAAGGGGATTGAGAAAGGAATGCATGACCAGTTGCTCTTAGGGGTAACAGGTTCGGGTAAAACCTATACCATGGCAAATGTGATCGCTCGCACGCAACGTCCAACAATTATTATGGCGCATAACAAAACTTTGGCTGCGCAGCTTTATGGCGAGTTTAAAGCCTTCTTTCCGCATAATGCCGTGGAATACTTCGTCAGTTATTATGACTATTATCAACCCGAAGCCTATGTTCCATCTTCAGATACTTTTATTGAAAAAGATTCATCGATTAATGATCATATCGACCAAATGCGTCTTTCAGCAACACGGGCATTATTAGAGCGACGTGATGCAATTATCGTAGCGTCAGTTTCAGCTATTTATGGTCTGGGTGATCCCAATGCTTATATGAGTATGCTTCTGCATATCGTGGAAGGAGACCGTATTAGCCGTGATGATATCATCCGTCGTTTGGTGGAAATGCAATACACCCGAAATGAACTCGAATTTTTACGGGGCACATACCGTATTCGTGGTGAAATTATTGATATTTTTCCTGCTGAATCTGATCAAAATGCCATTCGAATAGAGTTATTTGATGATGAAGTTGATTCAGTTCGATGGTTTGATCCATTGACAGGCAGAATGGTGCGTAAAGTGCCACGGATTACGATTTACCCAAAAAGCCATTATGTAACACCTAAAGATAATTTACAGCGTGCAATTGGAACGATTCGTGAAGAACTCGCAGAACGACTAGGATTCTTTCGTGCAAATGATAAATTACTCGAAGCACAGCGTATCGAACAACGTACACGTTATGATTTAGAGATGATGCAGCAGCTTGGCTATACCAATGGTATTGAAAACTATTCACGCCACTTGTCTGGCCGTCCTTCTGGTGAAGCACCTCCGACTTTGTTTGATTATGTACCTGATGATGCTTTATTAATCATTGATGAATCGCACGTTACCGTTCCGCAAATTGGGGCTATGTATAAAGGTGACCGTTCACGTAAAGAAAATTTGGTCAATTACGGTTTTCGTTTACCAAGTGCGCTTGATAACCGCCCAATGAAATTTGAAGAATGGGAGCAGATTATTCCTTCGACGATTTATGTCAGTGCAACGCCTGCACATTACGAAATGGAAAAGTCTGAACAAGTCGTTGAGCAAGTGGTTCGACCCACAGGTTTGGTTGATCCTGAAATTGAAATTCGTCCAGTGTTAACGCAAGTTGATGATGTATTGTCAGAAATTAATAATCGTAAAAACTTAAATGAGCGTGTATTGGTTACGACATTAACCAAACGTATGGCAGAAGATTTAACTTCATATTTGAAAGAATATGGCATTAAAGTCGCTTATTTACATTCAGATATTGACACTGTTGAGCGCACTAAAATTATCCATGAATTGCGTTCGGGTGTATACGATGCAATTGTTGGGATTAACTTACTGCGCGAAGGCTTAGATATGCCAGAAGTGTCTCTAGTCGCCATTTTAGATGCAGACAAAGAAGGCTTCTTGCGTTCTGAGCGTTCTTTGATTCAAACCATTGGTCGTGCAGCGCGTAACTTAAACGGTAAAGCGATTTTATATGCAGATCGTATGACCGACTCCATGCAAAAAGCCATTGATGAAACGGATCGTCGTCGTAATTTACAAATTGCATTTAACCTTGAACATGGCATTACGCCACGCAGTGCAGTGCGTCAAAACGTCAATGATATTGATACAGGTGAAGTGCTGACAGATGATGAAATCGATGCAAAAATTTCAGATCAGGCCAAGGCATTAACTGCAGATGAACGTCATTTGATGTCTGATCCAAAACTTTTAGCAAAACATATGAACAAGCTGGAAAAAGAAATGCTGAAAGCATCGAAAGATTTGCAGTTTGAACAAGCTGCTCGATTACGTGATGAAATCTTGCGTTTAAAAGCACAGATGATTTCATAATTTTGTTAGACAAGATGCGGCATATTGTTTGAATTACATACATAATTCAGACAAGAAAATGATTTTTAGAGCAATTTTTTCCGCTAGAGTAAAAACACGAGAGAGAGAATTACTTAATTTTCATCGAATGTTTTGCATCGAAATGAGGCATAAAATGACAACAACGAATCTTCCGAAAGCTGGTTTTAAGCTCGCAAAAATTGCACTTGGTGCAGCAGTGTTAATTGGTTTGGGTGCAGCCACAATGGCCTATGCACAGACGAAACCTTTACAGACTGTGGAAAAAGTCGAGCTCGATCGTTATTTAGGTATGTGGTATGAAGTTGCTCGTAAGCCTTTAGTCTTTCAAAAAAGCTGTGCTCGTGATGTTACCGCGGTCTATACCTTAAATGAAAACGGCAATATTAATGTCAATAATCGCTGTGTATCGAAAGATGGCACCAAGAAACAATCAATAGGCGAGGCATTTGTACAAAATGCACCGTTTAACTCAAAATTAAAAGTCAGTTTCTTACCTGAAGCGATTCGTTGGTTGCCTGTGGGGCGTGGTGATTATTGGGTGCTCAAAGCCGATGAAGACTATCAAACAGTCTTGGTGGGTGAACCCCGTCGTAAATATATGTGGGTGCTATCTCGTTCGGCTCATCCAGATCAGGAAGTGATTCAGGAATATCTAAATTATGCTCAATCTGTCGGTTATGACTTATCAGATATTATTCATACCAAGCAAACAGTAAAACCATAAAACCTAAATATTTGAACAAATGCTAAAAAACCATGCCTGTGCATGGTTTTTTATTTGCTAGAATGTCTCTGCGAAAAGCTTGATTGATCAAGCAAAATATCAAATTTATGGTGTATTTTGGACTGGAGTGGAAGATGTATAAAGGCGTTGCATTGTCTGTATTGGCATCGGTCACTTTTGGTATTTTGTATTTCTTTACCATCTTTTTAAAACCTCTAGATAGCGAGCAAACATTTGCATGGCGCATGTTAGCGACCTTGCCATTTTTAACCTTATTTATGTGGTGGATGAAAGACTTAAACAAAGTCAGTGAAATATTTTGGCGAGTGGTTAAGCAGCCGATCTTTCTGATTTGGTTAATTGTCAGTTCATTTTTATGTACTACACAGCTTTGGTTGTTTTTGTGGGGGCCGATTAATGGCCGTGGACTAGAAGTTTCTTTGGGATATTTTTTACTTCCTTTAGTCATGGTTCTGGTCGGATGTGTGCTGTATAAAGAAAAACTTTCTAAATGGCAGATGGCTGCCGTGGCACTGGCAATTTTAGGTGTAGGTCATGAAATTTGGCGTATTGGCAGTATCGCGTGGGAAACTGTTTATGTCGCTGTGGCTTATCCGATTTATTTCTTTTTACGTCGTACCTTTAAAACTGATCATTTGGGTGGTTTTTGGTGGGATCTTTGCTTAATTCTGCCTGTAGCCTTTTATTTAGGATTTATTCATAGCGATAGTTTAGTGCTGATGTCGTTATTTCCTCATCTGATTTTGGCGGTTTTGGGACTTGGTTTTCTGAGTGCGCTTGGCTTAGGTAGCTATATGGTGGCGAGTCGTTATCTGCCATTTGTGATATTTGGTTTGTTGAGTTATTTAGAACCTGTGTTGTTAGCCTTTGCATCGATCGCATTGGGAGAGCGAGTAGAAGCCGAAGAATGGCTGACCTATATTCCAATTTGGGGTGCAGTGTTGTTATTGGTGATAGAAGGCATCTTGCATCTGTTTAAACAAAAGCAAAATGAACGTGCGCTAGCTAAAAATGTAAAAGCGTTAAATGATCGAATCGATTCTTAGACTGAAAATATTGGTACGATAAATTGATCAGTTCACAATTAACACTTGCTGTTTTTTAAGAAAATCTTAAACTTAGAAAATTAAAACACACCATGATTCAATTCATTGTTTAGGAAGAACAGTATTGAATGATGGTGTACAAAAATATTTATTTTAGATAAAAATAAACTGAAATCGATAAAAGATTGATTAAAGAATCAAGATACAGGATGCAGTCAGTGGTTGTCCCATTTCATCAAAGCGCTAAACTTTTACAGCTAGAGCCTGTGTTGGATCAGCATTGGCGGAGTATTGTATCTGAAGTATGCACTGATCTTGATCAATCCAATTTAGCACAGATACAGCAGGTGTTTTCGCAAAAAGGTATTCGTTGGGAGTCTTCATCACAGTCGTATCAAAGAGATGTACCGATGAATTTGGGCATGCTGATGAAAGTACTAAAATATGATGTCATGCGTGAGCATGCACAGTATTTGGCAACACAGCTCGAAGAACTTCGAATATTGACAATGAGTATTCAAGTTGCGCAAAAATTAGAAGAAAACCTAGCCTATATCAATAAAATAGATGCCGAAGAAGATTTTGAATTACAGTATGAAAAAAATGTATTACATCAGCATTTCATTTTAAATGCCGCACAAATCATTCGTGAAATGGATTTGATTGCGCCGAGTGATGCACGTCAACTCACTGCTCTGCAAGTTAAAATTTTCTTGATCGAAATTTTCTTAAAGTCACATATGTTAGGGCAAGTTTTTGATGCTTCTGTACCAAAATCATCTGAGGTTTGGCAACATCCGATTTTTAAATATTATTTAAAGCGTGAACAAAAAACGCGTTATTTACAAATTGTACAAACATCTGAGTTTATTTATATTTTGTCGCCTGATTTAGATTGGACGACGCAGTATTCAGCAACTCGGTTTTTATCGACAAAACATAATGACGCCCTAGCAGACGACGTTTTTGATGGGTTGGCTTTAGATTTAAATACTGCTTTAGAGAATCAGCAAATAGACGAATTAAAAATTCAAGTCTCTAAGCTGGCATCTATTGCAGGTTTTATACATTTAGATCTGCAAAATTTAATGCAGCAACTACATATACGGGTAGATAAGCATCTACTTTTAATGCTGCATGTAGAGGATGCCACTCAATTAGTGACGGTTTTACCTACTTTTGAGCAGCAGTTCAATACATTGATCTTGAAGCCATTGCATCAGACTGTTCAATATCAACTGAATGAGCAGATACAGCATGATTTTTTATTTTTCCATAGCATGCAAATATCTCAGAAGCTCATCACGAGTCTAAACGTCTTAAGTAGCTGCCCGAAGTTTGAGGCGAGTTTGGAGTTAAAACGACTGCGACTTCAACTACAGGCTTGGCAGGTGCTTTTGTTGAAACGGCGTGCTCAAATTTTTCATGTTCAAAACGAAGATGAGTGGGAATTACATCATCAGCAGTCACAGCAAATTCATACGGCGCTGAAGGCGATCTTGCAGCCGGTCGATGATCAACAGAAGATCTTTGCTACAGACGCAACTGTAGAAAATACGGCTAACCATGGCTCACATGTTGGATTTTCCAAACGCATGACGAAAACAGGGGAGTATGAAAGCCTTGAAGCCGATGCTTTAAAAGCGCAGCAGCAAAAAAAGCGCCAGACTTATATGCAGGTTTTAATGTTGCTGAAGGAACATGCTTCACAGCTCGTCAATCTTGATTTTGAGCCATGTGAAAATGCCTTAAACGTGCGATCTTTTAGTGATCAGAGATATTTTGCGATTAGTGCTGGTGAGAATAGTTTAAATGCACTACCGAAAATATTAGAGCTGAGTGTAAATTTCTTTGATTTTAATCTGGAAAAGTTTGCTGATAATCTGAAAAATTAACTGAATTTTAAATATAGATCTGACTTTAAATAATTTTAGGCAGTAACATTAGAGGCGTAATTTAATTCAAATAAAAGAACGATACGCTGTAATGTCATCCGCAATTGTCTGAGACAGGGTTACTTCTAATAAAAAATGTTTTTGCGATACTTTGAATAAATTGACGGTAGTGAACGAGTTTTGCGGTGAGGAGCATTGCTCCGCAAGATGGTTTCCTTATGAAGCACGCTTCTCATTTTGCCAAATGAGAAACAACGTTTCGTAAGAGTACCTCCGACTGAAGGCTAAACCCTTTATTCAAACTTTAGATGTAAGATTCCGTCGAATAGTCTTAAAAATCATCTAAAAATGTGAAATTATTATTACGAGCTTAACATCAGTAAAAATACTATAAATTGAGCAAAATAAAAAACACCACAATTTGAACAATATAAATATTCGTTTATCTTTGAGCTAAATATGCAGAGATCTGGTTGATAAAACTACATTTGAAATTTTGTGACAAAAATCTGCGAAAAAGCCGGTTTTTCAACTTTCGGCTATAAAATCATAATACTAATCATGATTATTTTGAAAATTGATAGTGAATATATAACAAAATAACCTTGTCGAAATCTGCTTTTAGATTCATTAATTTTCAGTTTTCCATTACAATTGTGGGGTTTTGAAATTTATGCTTAGATTTACAATTAATTAGAGGACGTATCTGTGAGCAAAGACACTATCGTTGCCCTACATGCAGAGCACCAAGGTCGCTGGAAAAACCGTGAAGAAATCGCGGAACGTATGATTGCCCTAGTGGGTCAGTTATATCGTGAAAAAAACATCGTAGCTACAGTATACGGTCGTTCTTTAATTAACCGTTCGGTTATCCAAATTCTTAAAGCGCATCGTCGTACTCGCGTACTTGACGTTGAACTTTCAGTTGTGAACACTTTCCCAATTCTTGAAGCTTTAGCGAAAATCGAAAACATCGGTACTGCTGAAATTGATCTTGGCAAACTTGCTGTTGAGTTCAAAGAAAAAGGCGGTGATGTTGAAGCATTCGTTGCTGACGCTGTTAAATCACTTGAAGGCAATGCAACTAACGTTGAAAACCGTGATGTTGTACTTTACGGTTTCGGTCGTATTGGTCGTATCCTTGCACGTTTGATGATCAGCCAATCTGGTTTAGGCCGTGGTCTTAACCTTAAAGCAATCGTTGTTCGTAAATCATCTGACGGTGACTTAGAAAAACGTGCGTCTTTGTTACGTCGTGACTCTATTCATGGTCCATTCGCAGGTACGATTTCTGTTGATGAAGAAAACGAAGCAATCATTGCTAACGGTAACTTCATCAAAGTGATCTATGCGTCTAACCCATCTGAAGTTGATTACACTGCTTACGGTATTAACAATGCACTTGTAATCGATAACACAGGTAAATGGCGTGATTCTGAAGGTCTTGCACAGCACCTTAAATGCGCTGGCGCTGCACGTGTAATTCTAACTGCACCTGGTAAAGGTGACATGAAGAACGTTGTATACGGTGTGAACCAAGCTGACATCCTTGATGAAGATACAATCATCTCTGCTGCAAGCTGTACAACAAACGCGATCACACCAACACTTAAAGTGTTAAACGACAAGTACACAGTGATCAATGGTCACGTTGAAACAGTTCACTCGTTCACAAACGACCAAAACTTAATCGACAACTACCATAAAGCTGACCGTCGTGGTCGTGCTGCTACTTTAAACATGGTAATCACTGAAACAGGTGCTGCTAAAGCTGTTGCTAAAGCACTTCCTACTCTTCAAGGTAAATTGACTGGTAACTCAGTACGTGTACCTACTCCAAACGTATCTCTTGCAATTTTGAACCTTACTTTAGGTCAAGATGTTGACCGTGAAGAAGTGAATGAATATATTCGCCAAATTTCAATCAACTCTAACCTTCAAGGTCAAATCGGTTATACAAACTCAACTGAAGTTGTATCGTCTGACTTTATCGGTTCACGTACCGCAGGTGTATTTGATGCTCAAGCGACAATCACTTCTGGTAACCGTTTAACTGCTTATGTTTGGTACGATAACGAAGTAGGTTATAGCTGCCAAGTATTGCGTATTGCGGAACAAATGGGTGGCGTAAGCTATCCAAAAATTCCTGCTGAAACGAATGCATAATTTGTGAAAGCTAAAAAAGAGCCTCATTTGAGGCTCTTTTTTTATCTAAAGAGTATGGGTTAAAAACTTAAGGCATAGATGACGAATGGATTGATCATAAGCATCAAAAGTTCTTGTTTTTTCTGCCACTGTTAGATGAGTGTGAGTCGTTTATAATGAAAAGCTGACTAAAATGTTCAAGTTTTAAGTTAATGAAATTATTAAAGAATTAAATACAAAAAAATTGCAAACTGGTTTGTATAATGTGTTCAAAATGAGACTGTAAAAAATAAAAAGCAAAAGGAATTTAGTTTGCAAGCAAAGCACATGCTCAGTGGATTGGCATTTATTGTGTTTGCTGCGCTTTGTGGTGTACTTATCGCCATTTGGGTGTTTAAGCACTTTAATATTTATATCCCGCTAGAAAATCAGAACGTCAATATTGACCTGCAAGAGCCGTTACAAGCCGAAGTCAAAATTCATGATGCCTTAGATGTGGACGTGACAGGGCGGGTGAATGCTGAAATTCCGATACATGAAAATTTAAATATTCCCTTAACTCAAACGCTGACGCCACGGGTGTATTTTGATAATCAAGTCCCAATCAAGACCACGATTCCAGTACGTGAAACTTTGAAAGTGAATCAAAATCTTCCTGTGAATACCAAAGTAAAAGTTAAAGTCATGGGGCAAGATGTGACTTTACCACTCAAAGGTGATATCCCAATTCAATTGGATATTCCAGTGAATATGAATGTGCCTTTGGAACAAAAAGTACATTTAAAATTTGATGCGCCAGTCAAAACCGTACTGAAAGAAAACCTACATATTCCACTGAATGCAAATTTAAAAACCAACATTCCTATTGAAGGTAATTTGAATGTTCCAATTAAAACGGCATTGAAAGCGACAGTGGACGTACAAAATACGTTGCCCGTTCAAATTAAAAAGGGTGAATTGGTGATTCCACTAAAAACAATGCGACTCAATAGAGAGCATGCCAAAACTGAAGCGAAAGCTCAGGCGTAAGCCATGTGGATATTTCAATCGGCGAAGCGTATCATTTTGAGTTTTATCGCAGTTGCATTGTTGGTTGCGGTACTATTTTGGTTGTATTTAAATATTTATGCGTCGATGCAAGTACGTGCAAAAAATGCTGATATTCAATTGTCGCATTCACTACCCACCAAAATTTCAGTAGGCAATTATTTGCAAACGCAGTCTATCGGGACGTTGGATACGCAGATTGCTTTAGATCGGAAGCTGCAACTACCATTAAAGGGAAAATATCTGGCAGATTTGCAGTTTAGTGTAGAGGTTCCGATCTCAGTGGATATTGATTATTCCACCAATATTCAAATTAACCAGACGATGCCGCTTGAGGCGACCACGGATTTGGTGATTAAAAATAAACTCGTGCCGAAATTTCCTTTAAAAATGGACATTCCTGTCAAGTTAGATGTGCCTTTTCATTTGAAAAGAACCTATAACATTCCTATTCGAATTAATTTTAATGGCCCTGTGTATTTTGAGTTTAATGAAAAAGTTGATTTACATGTGGTACATCAGTTTGCACCACAACTAAAACTCAATGACCCGATGACCATGCGAAAAATCGCAACCTTTAATGCCACGATGTATAACGCAGAGCGTAATACCAAGGCAAATTTAGATATGAACATGGATTTACCGATAAAAAATGTACATCCCTAAGTGAAATTCAAATCAAAAAGCCCGAATCAATTCGGGCTTTTTTGATGGTTCGATCTTATTTTAAAGCAGCTTCAACAGCACTGCCTAGAGAAGTGGTTGAGTGACCGAGCAACTGTTCCAAGTCCTTACGATCACTTTGCATTGCACCGTCAATGCTATTGATATCAGCATCGACGATTACATCTACAAGACCAGCGGGTAAGCCCGCTTGTAATAGGCCTTGCGTGTAGTCTTCTGCTGTTAGATTTTGATAGTGAACATTTTGACCTGAAACTTGCTGTAGGGTTTCAGCAAGCTGTGCCAATGTGAAACTGTCTGAGCTTGCAAGTTCATAGGTTTTATTCTCATGACCAGAGCTTGTAAGTACTTTTGCAGCTGCTTCGGCATAGTCAGCACGGGTCGCTGCATTAATTTTTCCATCCTTTGCTGCACCAAATAAGGTACCTGTTTCAACCACATGCCCAGCAGCAGCAAGATAGTTTTCGACATACCAGTTATTTCGTAAGAAGGTATAGGTTAAACCACTAGCTTGAATCAGACTTTCTGTTTCACGATGCTCTTGAGATAAACCCAATGGTGACGTATCTGCACGTAACAGGCTGGTATAAGCAAGATATGGAACTTTCGCTTCTACTGCAGCATCAATTACGGCTTTGTGTTGTGGAGTACGCCGACCAATTTCATTGGCAGAAATGAGTAATAATTTATCGACACCTTGTAGTGCAGGAACCAATGTATCTGGTTGATCATAGTCAAAATGACGAAGTTCGATGCCTTGAGCTTGTAGAGATGCTGCTTTTTCTGGTGAGCGAACTAAAGCGATGATGTTTTCGGCCGCGGTTTCTTTCAATAAGAATTGAAGGACCAATTGGCCTAGTTGACCTGTTGCACCTGTAATTGCGATTTTCATATTTAAACCCTCTGATTGTTGAATAAATGATCTTGAGGGTTGAATCTTAATCTGTTAACTTACTAAATGTAAGTACGTACTAAAAAGTAAGTTAGTGACTTTGAGGAAAGATTTAATGAACACATACGCTACAAGTAAATTATTAGGTCAAGTTTTATCCACGGACTGTCCATCTCGAGAAATATTGGAACATCTCACCAATAAATGGTCAGTATTAGTTTTACGTTGTTTGACTGAAGGGGTACACCGTTTTAGTGAACTTAAGCAGCGTATCGAAGGGGTAAGCGAAAAGATGCTGGCTCAAACGCTGAAAATGCTCGAGCAAGATGGTTTTATCTTGCGGACAGTCTATCCAGTCGTGCCACCCAAAGTGGAATATCAACTGACATTAATGGGCTCACAGGCTGCAGAAAAGTTAATGCATCTGATTGGTTGGGTTGAACGAACCTTGCCTGAAATTATTGAAGCCAAGGAAAATGCACGTAAATAGCTTTCAGAAATGGGGAGTGAAATTCGTTTGCCATTTATCAAAGGTATTTTGATGGTGCGCTAAAGATTTTCGAGCGAGGTGCGGATTTTCCTAAAAATTTGCATCAGCACCAAGATGAATGAAATTTATAGTATTGCTGAATAATATTGTTCGAGAAATTCTTTAAAATATGGCAGAATAAGCGGTTTTAAAGTTTTTAGAGGATTGGCAAACATGCGCTTTGTTGATGAAGCAGTCATTACCGTAGAGGCTGGCGACGGTGGCAATGGCGTAGCCAGTTTTCGCCGTGAAAAATTCGTACCATTTGGTGGTCCAGATGGTGGTGATGGTGGTCGTGGCGGTAACGTATACGTTCAAGCCGACAACGACACAAGTACCCTAGTAGATTATCGTTATACACGTAAATTCCGTGCAGAACGTGCTAAAAATGGTCGTGGAGCGAACTGCTCAGGCCGTGGCGGTGAAGATACCGTATTGCTCGTTCCAGTGGGCACAACAATTGTAGATACAGAATCTGGCGATATCATCGGCGACTTAGTGGCTGACGGTCAGCGTGTGTTAGTGGCAGCAGGTGGTGAAGGTGGTTTGGGTAATACTCACTTCAAATCTTCAACCAACCGTTCTCCACGTAAATGTACACACGGCTCAAAAGGCGAATATCGTGAAATTCGTCTTGAATTAAAAGTACTCGCAGACGTTGGTTTGTTGGGTATGCCAAATGCGGGTAAATCAACCTTTATCCGTGCAGTTTCAGCAGCAAAACCAAAAGTTGCAGATTATCCATTTACCACTATGGTGCCAAACCTAGGTGTGGTTGATGCCGATAGTCACCGCTCATTTGTAATGGCGGATATTCCGGGTCTAATCGAAGGTGCTGCAGAAGGTGCAGGTCTAGGTATTCGATTCCTGAAACACTTGGCACGTACACGTATTTTATTACACATCGTAGATGTTCAACCGATTGATGGTTCTGACCCTGCGTACAATGCAAAAGCAATTTTGGAAGAGTTGAAAAAATTCTCCCCAACGCTTTCAAAATTACCTGTTGTATTGGTACTCAATAAAGTAGACCAATTGGCGGCTGAAACGCGTGATGAATGGTGTGATCACATTCTCGAAGAGTTGCAGTGGAAAGGCCCTGTATTCAAAACTTCAGGTTTAACGTTTGAAGGTACTAAAGACGTTGTGTACTACCTGATGGATCAAATTGAAGAACAGCGCGAACGCGAAACTGAAGATCCTGAATATGCAGCAGAAGTTAAAGCGTTCCGTGATCAGCTTGAAGCTGAAACACGTGAGCAAACGCTTGCTGCGAAAGAAGCATATCGTGAAATGCGTCGTCAACAACGTCTGGCAGGTCAAGGTGAAGACTTTGATGATGAATTTGAAGACGGTGATGATGAGGCAGAATCGTACTACGTACGTTAATTGCTGAATAAGTGTCAAAGCAAACAAGTCTGAGGACAAGATGATAGAAGTGGTAGATGGGCAACGTCAGCTCAAGGGTTGTAAACGTATCGTTGTTAAAATCGGATCATCACTACTCACAGCAAACGGAAAAGGGTTAGATCTGGATGCAATCTCGCATTGGGCGGGACAAATTGCAGAACTACACAATGCAGGACACGAGATCATTCTTGTGTCTTCCGGTGCTGTGGCTGAAGGTATGGTTCGAATGAATCTGGACAGCCGACCCACAGATCTACCCAGTCTTCAGGCTTGCGCAGCCATTGGACAAATGGGTTTAATACATACTTGGTCAAGCGTTTTAGAACAACGTTCTATTCGTACAGCTCAAGTTTTATTAACCCATGACGATTTGGCTGACCGTCGTCGTTATTTAAACTCTTGTGATGCCTTGCAGCATTTGATTGATTGGCGTGTGATTCCTGTGATCAATGAAAATGACACAGTGTCGACTGACGAAATCCGCTTTGGCGATAACGATACTTTGGCTGCGATGGTGGCTGGACAGGTTCATGCAGACCTTTTGGTGATTCTAACTGACCAAGAAGGCATGTTTGACTCAGACCCTCGTTCCAATCCAGATGCAAAACTGTTCCATACAGTACGTGCAATGGATGAATCATTATTCGATATGGCTGGTGGCGGCGGTAAATTCGGTCGTGGTGGTATGTTGACCAAAGTTCGTGCGGCACGTTTGGCAGCCAAGTCCGGTTGTCCAACAGTCATTGCGAGCGGTGATAGCGACAATGTACTTTCACGTGTGATGGCCGGTGAATTACTCGGTACCTTATTCATTACGGATAATGACCGTGTCACAGCCCATCAACAATGGTTAGCTGCACATTTACAAACAGCTGGTCGTTTAGTGATTGATGATGGTGCAGTCAAAGCCATTCGTGATAATCACCGCAGTTTATTACCTGTAGGCGTGAAAGCGGTTGAAGGGCATTTTGAACGTGGTGATGTGGTGGAATGCGTCGATACACAAGGTCATCGTGTTGCCGTCGGTCGTGTAAACTTCAGTTCACGCTCGGCAGAAATCGTTAAAGGTTTGGCCTCAGATAAAGTTCATCAAGTTTTAGGGGAAGCCCGATCACTTGAAATGATCCATCGCAATCATATGTCGATTTACTAAATTGAAAGATCAAAATCCTGCTTCCGAGCGGGATTTTTTATGGCATGCCATTTGAATATAACGATAAAAATAGTAATAAGACGAGAAGAATATGAGCGAAATTTAATATTTAAACCTTCAAGATCTAAAAGATGAGCAGGCTCAACTGTGTGAATTATTGGCCCAATGTGTGCAAGATGGTGCATCACTGGGTTTTTTAGCTAAAGAATCTAAGTCGCACTATGATGAATATTGGTCTGCTGTGGCAAAGAATATTCAAAAGCATAAAACCTTTTTGTGGGTGGCGCTGCAAAGCGGTGAAGTTGTGGGCACAGTACAATTGGTTCGTGCCACCAAAGCCAATGCACTGCATCGTGCTGAGATTGAAAAACTTATGGTGCATCCAAAGGCACGTCAAAAAGGCATTGCTCATCAACTATTCACACTTGCAGAAGATCAAGCAAAACATTTGAACTTGAAATTACTTGTACTTGATACGCGTACAGGCGATGTCTCTGAAAAGCTATATGAAAAATTTAACTTTATAAAAGCTGGGATCATTCCGCAATTTGCATTGAGCCATACAGGTACAATAGATTCAACGACATTATTTTATAAATTATTAGTTTAAGTTGAAACGGATGGATATTTTAGACCAAAACTCCTGTACAGATGCAGGAGTTTTTCATTAAAGGTTCTTTTGATTAACTCGTTTAGAGAGTTCTTCCGCACTTTCAACTCGTTCAGAATAGCGATCTGTGAGGTAGGCAGATTGACCACGTGTGAGTAGGGTAAATTTATATAATTCCTCCATCACATCGACAATGCGAGTGTAATAGGAGGAAGGTTTCATGCGATCATTTTCATCAAACTCTAAAAATGCTTTTGCAACGGAAGATTGATTTGGAATCGTGATCATCCGCATCCAACGCCCAAGGATGCGCATTTGGTTAACCGCATTAAAAGATTGCGAACCACCACTGACTTGCATTAACGCCAGCGTTTTACCTTGAGTAGCACGAATGGCACCTGACGCTAAAGGAATCCAATCAATTTGTGCTTTCAATATAGAGCTCATCGCACCATGTCGTTCTGGCGAACACCAAACCATGCCTTCTGACCATGTAAGCAATTCATGTAATTCCTGAACTTTGGGATGTGAAGTTTCAGCATCTTCAGGCAGTGGAAGACCTTTAGGATGAAAAATTTTGACTTCTGCACCAAAATGTTCAAGGATACGACCCGCCTCCAATACCGTTAGGCGGCTAAATGAGCGTTCACGGTTAGAGCCATATAGCAGCAGAATGCGTGGCGGATGTTCAAGTGCTTTAGCTTGAACTTGCTCAAAACGCGGTGTTTCAAGTAAATCTAGTTGAATATTGGGGAGCTTCATTTTAGTTCTCTTTATACCATTTGCGTTTTAACCAGAGCGATACACTAACTAATGCAATTAGCACAGGGACTTCAACCAATGGGCCAATAATCGTGGTAAATGCAATCGGAGATGCAATGCCAAAGGTGGCGATGGCAACAGCGAGGGCAAGTTCAAAATTATTACCTGCTGCGGTAAAGGATATCGCAGTGGTTTTGGCGTAGTTATTGCCCATCCATTTGCTCATCAAAAAGCTAATGAAAAACATCACCACAAAGTAGATTGTGAGGGGAATGGCAATACGCAGTACATCCATCGGAAGGCTCACGACATCTGCACCTTTGAGGCTAAACATCACCACAATGGTAAAGAGTAATGCGATTAAACTGATGGGGCTGATTTTGGGTATAAATTGATTTTTATACCAATCCAGACCTTTTTGTTTTACCAATATGGCACGCGTCAGGAAACCGAGCAGGAAGGGAATACCTAGATACACCAATACTGCATGTGTGATGGTCCAAAAGCTGACTTGGATTACTTGTGCTTCGATACCAAAATATGGCGGTAAAAAACTCAAAAAGAACCATGCGTAGGTACTAAAAAATGCAATTTGGAAAATACTGTTAAATGCCACTAAAGCCGCAACGTATTGGTTATCCCCACAAGCGAGATCATTCCAAACCAGAACCATAGCAATACAACGTGCTAAACCAATCAGAATCAAACCGGTCATGTATTCAGGATAATGTTGTAAAAACACGATAGCCAAAATAAACATCAGGCAAGGTGCGATTAACCAATTTTGAAGCAGTGATAGGTATAGGGTGCGTTTGTCTTTAAACACTTCAGGCAGCGCTTTGTAATCCACTTTCGCCAAAGGTGGATACATCATCAGGATTATACCAATGGCAATCGCAATATTGACATCACCGATATTGAGTTGATTTAAAGCTCTTGAAGCACTAGGAACATACACGCCAATCGCAATGCCTAGCCCCATTGCAATAAAAATCCATAGCGTTAAATTGCGGTCTAGAAATGACAGTTTTGCAGCAGCCATTATTGGATCTCTGAAATTTTTTGGATTTCTAGGTTGAGCTCTTCACGACTTAATTGCGTAAAATCGAGTGCAAATAAAGCATCTAAACGGCGGTTAATATGCGCCACGGTATCAAGAAAAGCTGCAAGTTTGATGTCATCTGCAAGCTCTAAATGGGAAGGATCTTCTAAGCCCCAGTGGGCTTTGATGGCAGAACCTAAGTAAATTGGGCAAGCTTCTTGAGCGGCAGAACCACAGACGGTAATTACCACATCGGGTTGGTATTGTTCACATGCTGCGATGGATTTACTCGACAAACCCTCAGTCGGTAGATTAATGTTTTGTAGGGTTTTCAAGGTAAACGGGTGGACTTGTCCTGAAGGTTTACTTCCTGCGCTATAGGCACGGAAACCTTCAGGGGCACGCTGGTTAAAAAGTACTTCGGATAAAATGCTGCGGCAGCTATTGCCAGTACATAGAAATAAAAAATTCATAGCGTTTCACACAATGTTGTCGTGTTTTTTGGGGAATTTAAATCTAGGTCTTTAAATCGTTCTTGGTGACGCATGACATCGAGTATTTGTGTGCACCAAGTAGGCAGTGCAGGGTGAATGGAGTAATAGACCCATTGACCTTTACGTTGATCACTCAGCACACCTGATGAACGCAGTAATGCCAAATGACGCGAAATTTTAGGTTGGCTTAATTCAAGGGACTCAGTGAGTTCGCAGACGCAGAGTTCACCTTTACATGCCAACAGCATGATGATGTTCAGACGAGTCTCATCTGCAAGTAATTTGAAAAATTCAGTCTGTTCCATGTTTATCTGTATATATGGATTTGCATATATCTTTACATATGAATATATGGATGTCCATATGTGTTGTTCAATAAAAATCCCACACTTGGTGGGATTTTTATATTTAGATCAGTTTAAAAGTCGAATGAAGTTTGTAAAAAGAAAGTACGTGGCTGACCAATATATTTACCACCTGTTGCATCTGATGAACGGGTGAAATACTGTTTGGTTTAAATAAAGATTAGATGGAATTTATAGTCAAAAAAACCGCGCTAAAGCACGGTTTCTTGAAATATACTTAATTATTTAAACTGGATGGTACCGTTGGCATTTACCGTGATTTTAGATTCGCCACCTGCCATTTCTTGCTCAGGAATAGCATCAGCTGCCGCAGCTTTCATCATCGCCATACGCGGAACTGGCTGACCACCATAATTGCTGGTATTTAAATTAATATTAACCAAGTTGTAGCCTGATTTATTCCATGCCTGAGCGAGCGCTTGGGCACGTTGTTGAAAGTTTTTGGATACTTCAACCATCAGTTCATTTTCAACTTTTTTACGCTGTGCATCTGACACACTAAAGCTGATGGACTGAGTTTGGAAATTTTGTTGTAACTCGCTTACCAACTGGCTAGCTGCTTTAAAATTTGTACTTTCTAAACGCACTTCGGCACGACCACGCCATTCTTTCAATTTACGACTGTCATTGTCATAAATCGGGTAGGTGCTTTGAGATCCCGTTTCGATTTTTACCGCAGGGTATTTACGGGCTGTGTTCACCGCTTGGGTCATCAATTGGTTGATTTGGGTAGCAAGTTCAGCCGGTTGTTTATTTGATTTTTCAATATATAAAACGGCATACATTTGGTCGTTCGACACTTGGCGAGTAGCATCCGCCTGAATGTTCACGATGTTGTAATTGAGTGGGTCGGCTGCTTGAGTTGCTGCTGCCAAACCTAGACCGGATGCTAATAAAACAGTAGATAAGATAATTTTACGCATTGTTATGACCTATTCTTCTTTCAGAATGACTAATTTAGCTTATGCTCTTATCTTAAAAGGGGATTGTGATGGATTAAAGGAAAATCTGTGGTGGGATTGTAAATCTTTCAAGAAAAATAAATGCAGTGCTTGATGAATATTGCTTCAAATAATCAATACTTAATTGCGTAAATGTTTGAAGATTACAATAATCATTCATAAATTGTAAAAAAGCATAAAATAAAAAGGTTTTCTTTGTTTTGTCACACTGTAAGATGATAATTCAGGTTATCCATGGCATAGATCTGTTTTTTCTCTCAATTATCTTTTTATTTGATCATAAAAGTGATTTATTTTATTGAAAAAGTCTGTATCATCCGCCGTCTAGTTAGCCATTACACAAAGAGCTCTTAAAACTAACTAGAAACTCATAAAGCACCGAGTCAAAGGACCGCAAGTCACCCGACTTATTTCTTTCAACCCATATCAGAGATGGTAATTCGATATGAGCGTTTCTTCTGTAAACCCTGCCACTAATTCTACTAACGAATACTATTTGACTCGCCAAAGCCAGATGGAATCCAATGTTCGTAGCTATCCGCGTAAACTTCCACTTGCGATAGCAAAAGCTTTAGGTTGTTGGGTTACCGATGTTGAAGGTACAGAGTACCTCGATTGTTTAGCTGGGGCAGGAACATTGGCATTAGGCCATAATCATCCTGCGGTAATTCAAAGTATCCAAGATACACTTGCAAGTGGCCTCCCATTGCATACTTTGGATTTAACAACGCCTTTAAAAGATGCTTTTACTGAAGCACTACTTGAGCAATTACCTGGTGGTAAAGAAGAGTATTGTCTACAGTTCTGTGGCCCGTCTGGTGCAGATGGTACAGAAGCAGCAATTAAATTAGCAAAAACTTACACTGGTCGTAGTTCAGTAATCAGCTTCTCAGGTGGTTACCATGGTATGACTCACGGTTCTTTAGCAATGACAGGTAACTTGTCTGCTAAAAATGCTGTGAACGGCTTAATGCCGGGTGTTCAATTTATGCCGTATCCGCATGAATACCGTTGCCCATTAGGCATTGGTGGTGAAGCGGGTGTAGACGCATTAACGTATTATTTCGAAAACTTCATTGAAGACGTAGAAAGCGGTGTAACAAAACCTGCAGCTGTAATCTTGGAAGCAATCCAAGGTGAAGGCGGTGTGGTGACTGCACCTGTAAAATGGTTAAAGAAAATCCGAGAAGTGACTGAAAAGCACAACATCGTGTTGATTCTTGATGAAGTACAAGCGGGCTTTGCACGTTCAGGTAAAATGTTTGCCTTTGAACATGCAGGTATTGAGCCAGACGTCGTTGTAATGTCTAAAGCAGTTGGTGGTAGCTTACCACTTGCAGTATTGGGTATTAAACGTAAGTTTGACGCATGGCAACCAGCGGGTCACACGGGTACATTCCGTGGTAACCAACTTGCTATGGGTACTGGTCTTGCAACAATAAAAACCATCAAAGAGCAAAATCTTGCGCAAAACGCACAAGAACGTGGTGATTTCTTACAAGCTGAATTGAAAAAATTAGCTGTAGAATTCCCATGTATCGGTAATGTACGTGGTCGTGGCTTGATGATTGGTGTTGAAATTGTTGATGAGCGTCAAAAAGCAGATCACATGGGTTCTTTACCAGGTGATTCTCAATTGGCAGCAGCAATTCAAGCAGCATGTTTCAACAACAAATTGTTGTTAGAAAAAGGTGGTCGTAACGGTACAGTCATTCGTTTACTTTGCCCATTGATCATCAATCAAGCTGAATGTATTGAGGTGATCGTTCGCTTCAAGAAAGCACTTGCTGAAGCACTTGTTGCAACTCGAGGCGCGTAATAATGGTTGATTTTGCAGAACATCGTAAAGCGTTATTCTGCAATGATGCACAATCCATTGCTGACTACCAGTCAGCAATGGGCGAAGCGGTAAAAGCCGTTTCTGCATGGTTGCAAAATGACAAAATGTACACCGGCGGTAGTATTAAAGAGCTTCGTAGTGCAATTGCATTCAATCCTTCTAAAGAAGGTATGGGTGTACAAAAATCACTAGACCGTATGGTTGAGCTGTTCTTAAACAAAAGTTTAAAGGTGCATCATCCTCATTCACTCGCGCATTTACACTGTCCAACAATGGTCACTAGCCAAATTGCGGAAGTGTTAATTAACGCGACAAACCAATCTATGGACTCATGGGATCAAAGCCCTGCAGGTTCATTGATGGAAGTTCAGTTAATTGACTGGCTTCGCCAAAAAGTTGGCTATGGTGCAGGTCAAGCAGGTGTATTCACCTCTGGCGGTACGCAGTCTAACTTAATGGGTGTTTTGCTTGCACGTGATGCATGTATTGCTAAAAACTGGAAAGACGAAAACGGTAACCCGTGGTCTGTTCAGCGTGATGGCGTACCTGCGGAAGCAATGCGTAATGTCAAAGTGATCTGTTCTGAAAATGCACACTTCTCTGTGCAAAAGAACATGGCCATGATGGGTATGGGTTTCCAATCTGTTGTCACTGTTCCTGTGGATGCGAATGCACGCATGGACATGGACGCACTTGAGAAAACCATGGCTCACCTTCAAGCGGAAGGTAAAATCGTAGCATGTGTAGTTGCAACTGCGGGTACAACTGATGCAGGCGCAATTGACCCATTGAAAGAAATTCGTGAAATCACCAACAAATATGGCGCGTGGATGCATATCGACGCAGCATGGGGCGGTGCACTGATTCTTTCAAATGACTATCGTTCAATGTTAGACGGTATTGAACTGTCTGACTCGGTAACGCTTGATTTCCATAAGCATTACTTCCAAACGATTTCATGTGGTGCGTTCTTGCTGAAAGATGAAGCGAACTATCGTTTCATGCATTATGAAGCTGAGTACTTAAACTCTGCTTATGATGAAGAGCATGGGGTTCCTAACTTGGTGTCTAAGTCACTACAAACAACTCGCCGTTTTGACGCGTTGAAATTGTGGATGACGGTTGAAGCGCTAGGTGAAGAGCTTTACGGTTCGATGATCGACCACGGTGTAGGTCTAACACGTGATGTTGCAGATTATATCAATGCAACTGATGGTCTAGAAATGCTGGTTGATCCTCAATTTGCATCCGTATTGTTCCGTGTGATCCCTGAAGGTTACCCAGTTGAATTGTTAGATACATTGAACCAAAACGTAGCAGACGAATTGTTTGCACGTGGTGAAGCGAATATTGGTGTAACTAAAGTAGGTCAGGTTCAATCTTTGAAAATGACGACTTTAAGCCCAGTAGCGACTTTAGACAACGTGAAGAATTTGCTTGCTCTGGTGCTTGCAGAAGCGGATCGTATCAAAGGCCCAATCGCTGACGGTACATATACACCTGCAATTGACTAATTGTCATTTTGTAGTTGTAGAAGAAGGGGCTCATTTGAGCTCCTTTTTTTTAAATGAAAAGGTGCTTAATTTATTACATCACCACAATTTTTCATTGAGTGATGATAGTTTACTGCGTAGGCAGATTGTTACTTTGAGGGATCAAAGTATCTAAAATCCTTCTCAGGGAAAAGTTACATCCATGTGACCATTACCTTATAGTGACATCCATGTGACCATTACCTTATAGTGACATCCCTGTCGCCAGTCGCGATATTCATTGATGTTTATCATTTGATGAATAAGATACCACAATATTTATAACCAATATAAGGCTTGTAAAGGAGTTTCCCTCTCCTTGTAGGAGAGGGTTAGGGTGAGGTGAATGCAATACGATATTAATGTTATGCCGCAAATAATGGACTAAAACCTTTTTTACGCAATAATTTGCGGTACATGCTGGAACTGCGGTCCGCTGGAAAATGCGCTTCGATGCTTAAATCTAAGGGTAAATATTCAGGCTTTTGCGATTCAGATACAAGGCGGTCTTCCTCAAATATTTTCAGGTTAAAGTCATAAGCATCTTCTACAGGCAGGTCTTTGTCATAATTACGGCAGATAGGCGCAAATAGACGGGTAGAACGAGCAGTCATCGGTGAAGCCGCATTCATAATCACTTGCTTGCTGTTATTTGGAAAATGAATGGTCAGCGTTGCGGTAAACGGCAGATGAATTTCGAAATGGCGCAGCCATTGAAAGCCGTCTTGTCCGCGCTGTTCTAAACCAATCGGGTAGCGCCCAACACTGCTCCAATAGTCTGCATTAAATCCTGTTTCAGTCTCAATGGTTTTGTAGTCTGGGACTTCTACATTTTCAGGGTCGCCAAACGTATCTGGATGTACCCAAGCAAAATGCGCGACATCAATAAAGCCTTCGAGTTGTCGACCTGCAAAACATTGAAAATCGACCGTTGGGCACACCAATTGCTGAAACTCGGCTTCATCCCAATTCGGCATGACAGGAATATTCGGCGCAGTATCTTTAGCGGCAGTGAGTGAGCACCAAATCAGTCCATAGCGTTCGACTGCGGCATAAGTTCGTAAGTTAAAGCGCGGGGAGATCTTGTGCTCAGGATGTGCAGGGATGCGGTTGCAATGACCGTGTTCACCAAAACGTAAACCGTGATAGCGGCAGACCACCCCTTGACCGTCATTTTTGCCTAAACTCAGCGGAACGCCGCGGTGCGGGCAGGCATCTTTGGCGACAATGAGCTGACCGTTCATTTTATAAATGACCAAAGGCATGTCCAATAGCATCGTGCCATAAGGCTGTTCTGTAATGTTTCGTGCAAGCGCGATTGGATACCAATATTCAGCGAGCAAATGCCAGTCATGTTCATCAAAAGTCATGTGTACTGGCAAATCAGGATTAAAGGTCGCAATGGTTTTGCTATTCATTTTACTGTCATCAGGCTGTCTTTTTTCGAATATAGGTCAAGCCTGTGTTTAGATAAATTTCAATTATTGGAATGCTGCGGCACAAAAAATCGAACATGCGCATGTGCGCAGAGCAGTAACAGCGGTGAAATTGAAAAAATAAATGAAGACAAAATATGACATGGACATGAATTCTTACGAATATCAAAGCAGAAATAAAAAAGGCCAATATTTTGATAAATTTTATTACATATTGAAAAATAAAGAATTATATTTAAATCAAAGCGCAATTATCAATTATCATAAAAGCGTCATAAAGATGTAACTTAACTGTCATACTCTAAAATCAAAATGCAGATATCGAAAAAGTACAAGACTTTATAAAAAAAAGTGGCGTACTCCAATAAATGCATCAATTAAGAGAGATGAGAATGCGCTTAAATCATATCGCACTTGCTATGGTACTCACTACTGGGGCAACAGTCGCTACAACTGCAAATGCAGCTCGTGACACGATCCAAATTGCTGGTTCTTCAACTGTACTGCCTTACGCAAGTATTGTTGCAGAAGAGTTTGGTAATACATTCCCACAATTTAAAGCACCTGTTGTAGGTTCTGGTGGTACTTCTGGTGGTTTGAAACAATTCTGTAATGGCGTTGGTGATAACACTATCGATATTGCTAATGCATCTCGTAAAATTAAAGACACTGAGCTTGCTGCTTGTAAAAAAGCAGGTGTAAACCAAGTTCTTGAGATTAAAGTAGGTTATGACGGTATCGTGTTTGCATCAAACGCTAAAAAAGCCGCATTCAAACTTCGCCCACAGCACGTATTTGCTGCACTTGCTGCTGAATTACCTTCAAAAGGTAAATTGGTTCCAAACCCATACACACGTTGGAATCAAATCGACCCAACTTTACCAAACGAAGCAATCACTTTAGTTATTCCTGCATCAAATCACGGTACTCGTGAAGTATTCCAAGAGAAAATGGTAGATGCTGGCTGTGAAACTTACCAAGCATTTGCGAAGCTAGATAAAGATGCAAAGAAAAAGGCATGTTCTACATTCCGTAAAGATGGCCGTGTAATTGAAATTGCTGGTGACTATACAGAGACATTGGCACGCTTAAAAACTTCACCTAACGCTGTAGGTGTATTCGGTTTAGGTTTCTATGATCAAAACCGTGACAAATTACGTGTAGCGACAGTAAACAATGTTGCGCCATCTGAGAAAACAATTCTGAATGGTTCTTACCCTGTATCACGTCCATTGTTCTTCTACGTGAAAGGTGAGCATCTTAAATCAATCAAAGGCTTGAAAGAATTTACAGAATTCTTTGTAAGCAAAAAAGTATCTGGTAAAGGTTCTAAGCTTGAAAAAGCAGGCTTAATTTCAATGTCTGACAAAGAGCGCGCTGCAGTTCTTGCAAACTTTAAAGCTGGTAAAGCAGTTAAATAATTGGATTGAAACAGCCAATGGCAGGATTGACCTGCCATTGGCTTTTTGCAAAGAAACAGTTTTTTCAAGAAGGGCTTTTGAAAAAACAGTGGAGATTACATGAATCTGCTACTTATTGGTGTGTTGCTCGCAATTATTGCAATCGCTTATCAAGTTGGACTGACCAAAAGTCGCAAACTTGCAGGTAAAGGCAATAACTCAGCAATGTTGCATTCACGACCGGGCTATTATGGTGTTTTGGTCGCTTTATGGTGTGGGATTCCCGCTTTTTTAATCTTGATTGTTTGGAACTTGGTTGAACCGAGTGTTTTTCAACATGTTATTTTAAATAATGTCCCTGAAAATATTCGTTTAAGTTTAGATCCTGCAAGCACGAGCGTAATGGTTGACCGCGTTCAAGCGATTGCTTCTGGTTTTGGGGTGAGTGATACGCCAGCTGCATATGAACTTGCAGCAGCAGAACAATTAAAGAAAATTGAAAACATTGGCTCATATGCAAAATTGGCCATTGTGATTTGTGCGGGATTGATTGGTTTAGTCATGGCTAAACGCCGCATCGCAGAAAAATATCGTGCACGTAACCAAGTCGAAAAAGTCATTAATATCGCATTGGCACTGTGTTCGGGTGTCGCAATCCTGACAACAGTTGGCATTGTGATGTCGATGTTCAGTGAAGCCATGCGTTTCTTTAGTTTTGTCAGTCCACTAGATTTCTTCTTAGGCACTGAATGGAACCCCGGTTTTAGTACATCAGGGAATGCTGAAGGTAGTTATGGTTTGCTGCCACTCCTTTGGGGCACACTCATGGTTAGTGGTATTGCGCTATTGGTTGCTGTTCCTGTTGGTTTGATGATTGCCATTTACTTAGCTGAATATGCAAAGCCAAGTTTCCGTGCTTGGGCAAAACCGGCCATTGAAGTTCTCGCAGGTATTCCAACGATTGTTTATGGTGTATTTGCCTTAATGATTATTGGACCCTTTGCAAAACAACTTGGCGCATATATCGGACTCGATATTAATGCAACCAGTGCTTTAACAGCAGGCTTTGTGATGGGGATTATGATTATCCCATTTGTTTCATCATTATCTGATGACATCATTACCCAAGTCCCTCGCGCGCTTCGTGACGGTTCACTCGGTTTGGGTGCTACAAAATCAGAAACCATTCGCCAAGTAGTGATTCCAGCTGCATTGCCGGGCATCATCGGTGCATTCTTATTGGCAGCATCTCGTGCAATTGGTGAAACCATGATTGTGGTGCTTGCAGCAGGGAACAGTCCTTTACTGCATATCAACCCACTCGAAGCGGTGTCTACCGTCACTATTACCATCGTAAACCAATTAACAGGTGATACAGACTTTGCGAGTCCTCAAGCATTAGTTGCTTTTGCACTCGGTTTAACACTGTTTGTGATTACCTTAGGGCTGAATATTGTTGCACTGTACATTGTGCGTAAATACCGTGAGCAATACGAATGAGTACTACGAATACATCAAACATGGATCAAAAATTTGATTCACATGCAGCCGCTGAGCTTCGTGAAAAACGTAAGAAAATCATTGAAAACTCATTGGCGAAAAGACACCGTAAAGAAAATACCTTCCGTGTCTTGGGCTTTAGTGCAGTAGTGACTGGCTTATTGTTCGTCGTGCTATTGTTTGGTAGTATTTTAGCCAAAGGTTTACCTGCATTTTGGCAAAGCTCAATGACGGTACCTGTGTTTTTTGATCCAAACATTGTCAAAGTTGGTGCGAAACCGGTTCAAAAAGAAGGTGAATCACCTGCACAGTTCCAAGAGCGTTACATTGCTTGGCAAACTGAAATGGGCATGGTGGATTGGGATGCGCTCATCGTAAATGGCATCATAGCAAAAGATCCAGCGATTGCCTCACAACGTGATGATCTCAACAGTTTATATACAAGTTCAGAAGCTTATCGCTTACGTGACATGGTAATGGCAGATCCGTCATTGATTGGTCAAAAACAAGATTTTAAAATCCTTGCAGATGCTAATGTCGATGTCTGGTTGGCTGGTAATATTGACCGCAGCTTGCCTGATGAACAGCAACAATTGAGCCCAGAAGTACGCCAACTTGCAGATAAACTTAAAGCTGATGGTGTTATTACTAACTCATTTAATACTGAAATATTTAAGAATCCAGACTCTCGTAGCTCACCTGCAACTTCAGGTTTAGCAGGCGCATTTATGGGGTCGTTATTTATGATGCTGATCGTGATCATTATTTCGATTCCAATTGGTGTAGCATCCGCAATTTACTTAGAAGAATTTGCACCTAAAAACTGGATTACCGATGTTGTCGAAGTCAACATTAACAACTTAGCAGCGGTTCCTTCGATTGTCTTTGGTTTGCTTGGTGCAGCGATCTTTATTGGTTGGATGCATATGCCGCTTTCGGCTCCTGTGGTTGGTGGTTTAGTCTTAAGTTTGATGACTTTGCCAACGGTCATTATTACCACACGTGCTTCACTAAAAGCTGTTCCTCCATCGATCCGTCAAGCCGCTTTAGGTTTGGGTGCATCACGTTTACAAACTGTATTTCACCACGTCTTGCCACTGGCATTACCAGGTATCTTAACCGGTGCCATTATTGGTGTTGCGCAAGCCCTAGGAGAAACTGCTCCATTATTATTGATTGGTATGAGTGCCTTTGTGGCAAGTGTACCAGCCACTCCTTTAGATCAATCCACTGCATTACCTGTACAAATTTTCCTTTGGCAAGGTAATGAGCTACGTAACTTCTTTGAAGGACGTACCGCAGCAGCAATCATTGTACTTCTTGCTCTCATGATCGGCTTAAACAGTTTAGCCATCTGGTTACGTAAGAAATTTGAAGTACGCTGGTAATTGAGGGCATTATATGAATAGCGTCATTACAACTGAAAAGAATTCCTTATATCAGGATAAGTCCGTGAATCCAGAACAAACACAATTTACCTCTGCTCAGGGCAGCCAAAAACAAACCAATACTGCGTTTGTGTCACAATTCGATACGCAATCTAGCGCGAAAAAAGATGCGAAATCGAGCAATGTGAAAATCAGTACCAATGATGTGCATGTGTACTATGGTGAATCTGAAGCGATCAAAGGCATAGATCTGAACATTTATGAAAATGAAGTGATTGCCTTTATTGGTCCGTCTGGTTGTGGTAAGTCAACTTTCCTACGTACGCTCAACCGTATGAATGACACGATTGATTCTTGTCGTGTGACAGGGCAAGTGCTTATGGATAATCAAGATATCTATGATCCAAATCTCGATGTGGTGTTACTGCGTGCCCAAGTGGGTATGGTTTTCCAAAAGCCGAACCCATTCCCAAAGTCTATTTTTGACAATGTCGCTTATGGTCCAAAATTGCATGGTTTGGCACGTGACAAATACGACATGGAAGAAATTGTTGAAAATAGTCTGCGTAAAGCAGGCCTTTGGGATGAAGTGAAAGACCGTTTGAACCAACCGGGTACAGGACTTTCAGGTGGTCAGCAGCAACGTCTATGTATTGCGCGAACCATTGCTGTCAGTCCTGAAGTGATTTTAATGGATGAACCTTGTTCAGCACTCGATCCAATTGCAACAGCAAAAGTAGAAGAGCTCATCACTGAACTTTCAGCGCAATATACCATTGCGATTGTGACACACTCGATGCAACAAGCAGCGCGTGTTTCTGACCGTACCGCATATTTCCATTTGGGTGATTTAATTGAAGTGAATTCCACTGAAAAAGTCTTTACCCAACCGGATCATCAGCTTACAGAAGCCTATATTACCGGTCGTTTTGGTTAATCTAGACTGTTTGAAAATAGAGCCGAAAGGCTCTTTTTTTATGAAGTCAATAATTAGGTAGAAAAGGATTGATAGAAATAAAAAGCTCAATTTGACTCAATGAGAATTATTTTCAAAAAATAGATTGAATTTTTGTGATGTAACCCACATGTTATACAACATAAATATGAATTAAATGAGTTTCAATTTTATGCTATTTCATAATCCCAAGTTGCCTGCGGAAATTCGTGTAAGCCACTTAAATGCACGTATCAATGAACAACGAAAAAAAATTGCGCAAACGACTGCATCTAAACTTGAGCTGCTGCAACTAAGCCAACAATTATCAAAAGAAGCGCGCGCACGTAAAAAGAATAACCAAAAAATTTATGTAATCGATTTTAATGGTGATACCGCTGCATCTGCGGTAACGAGTCTACGTGAAGAAATTACCCTGATCTTAGCGACAGCAAAAGCAGGACGTGACCGCGTGGTTTTACGTTTAGAAAGTCCAGGCGGGATGGTGCATGGCTATGGTCTGGCCGCTGCACAATTGGTACGTTTACGTGATGCTGGATTTAACTTAACCATTTGCGTGGATAAAGTTGCTGCAAGCGGTGGCTATATGATGGCCTGCATTGCAAATGAGATCGTTTCAGCACCATTTGCCGTGGTGGGTTCGATTGGTGTGGTTGCACAAGTGCCGAACTTTAACCGTTTATTGAAAGAAAAACATATCGATTTTGAACTGTATACCGCGGGTCAGTTCAAACGTACCGTAACTATGTTTGGTGAAAATACTGCTGAAGGTAAAGCCAAATTTGAAGAAGAGTTACAGCAAACCCATAACTTGTTTAAACACTTTGTTGAAAAATACCGTCCTCAGCTCAATGTCGATAAAGTTGCCACAGGTGAGCATTGGTATGGTCAAGATGCAATGGATCTCAATTTGGTCGATAAACTCCAAACGTCAGATGAATATCTATTAAGTCTTATGCCACAACATGATGTATATATGATTGAAACCCGCAAAAAACCAACACTGGGTGAGAAGTTAGGCTTACAAGCAGCACAAATGGCGGATTCATTGGTTCCTGCTGTCATGTCAAAAGTGATGGAATCATTGAGCAAAGCTAATGCAAATATCGTTCAATTAAAAGATCTAAAATTTTAAAATCTTTATGCTTATAAAGTATTTAAAGCTCACTTCGGTGAGCTTTTTTTATGGAAAAATAAACGAATGTGTTAGATTGCTTTATAAATGAAATATTGACCGAAATCATGTCTAATTTTTTGATTATTCTAGGCTTAATTCTATTTTTCTTTTGTTTTTTTGGGTTTATTGCAACTTTAGTGGTGTACTTGCCAAAAGCTGAAAAAGAAGGGGAAAAATGGGCAGTCTTGCCATTTGTGGTGATGGGCTTAATGTTAGTGTTTGGAGGGATGTCTTATCATTTTGGCATGTCGATGAAAAAAGAAAAGCCAATGGTACTTTCAAAAGCATGTGCTGTAGTGGTGGGCTATAAGCATTATGAAAACTGTAGTGGTCGAGCTCAGACGCGTTGCAATCCTTATGAAAAAATTTTATTAAAATTTGAAGGTTCAGCCTATACCCGTGATATGCGCTTTGATGCATATTTAGCACGTAAAAGTGCGAATGAAAAAGTCTGTTTTCGCTTTTATGACCGCTTTCAATATTCACATTTAAAGAGTTCAAATATTGTTGAGTGGCTTGCGCCTTAACATATCATCTCGGGGCATTATGTTTAGCTTTATGGTTTTGATAGGTTTACTGAGTTTAGTGATCGTCCCATTTTTGACGATCATTTTTATCGTGCCCAAGTTAAAGGATAAAAATCATCGGGATACTTTTCCATTTTATGCTTTGCTTCCGGGCTGTTTAATTTTAGCTTTGGCTGCGTATTTAAAAGAAGAAAAAGTGATTTTACCGTCACAAACATGCGGTGTTGTACAGTTCTATAAGACCTATTCAATTAAGCATGATCATTTTGAGCGGATTACGATTTTATTTGATGGCCGAAAATATAATCGGCACCTGCGATTTGATGACACTATTCTTCGTAAAAATAAAGGTGAATATGTCTGTTTTGAATACTTAGATAAGTTTGAACACCCCGATTTAGCTGAATCTAAAATATTAAAATGGGTTGATCGCTAGTTCGGTTTATCGCAGGGGGTTGAGGAAATTGAACACATGATGGTATTGCTGTTTATTTTAGGTGGTGTCATTTGCCTAATGGTTTGGCCTTGGATTTATCTGCTGCATTTTCACAGTACGCAAACATCTGTGCTGAAACAGTATGCTGCGCTGTTTGGCCCAGCAGCAACACTGTTGGCAGGCTATATTTATTGTTCATCACTACAGGTAGATGTTCGCTCTGAAGCCTGCGGCACTGTTGTGAGTTATCAGCGTTATATGAGTAGCGGAAATATAAATAAAAGACAGCCTTTTGAGCGGGTTGAAATTTTAGTGAATCATACAAAATATACACGGCATTTTCGTATAGATGATGATCTACAAAAAATGCCAGCGGGAGCAAAAGCGTGCTTTCAGTATTATGACCGAAAATTGAATCCGCAAATGTCAGATTCAATCTTAATTCAATGGACTGCTTAAATATTTAACTGATGTTACGCAGTAACACCAGAAGTGCAATTTGATTCAAATAAAACAACGATACGCGGTAACGTCATCCGCAAGTGTTTGAGACAGGGCTGCTTCTAATCAAAAATGGGGTATTTGCATTATGAGGTTGAATAATTAAATTAATCAATCTCATATTCTTCTTCAAACAATTCAACCAAGGTTGGAATGTGTGCTCCATATTCTGTTTTCATTTTTTTATATTTGGTTGAAAAACTAAAGTTCAAATCTTTACTTGATACAGTAGTAACAGGACTATTGGGTGTAACAATTGATGGTTTGGTTGAAGTTGCTTTGGTTGAAATACTTGTCACTGATCTTGCAATTTTATTGTATAACATCCTTGCTCGAATCACTTCAAATGAATAACCTCGCCCAAGTCTGTTTGCAACTTTGGTCAATCCATTATGTCCCTCAGTATAAGCATTGGTAATACTGAACGGTGCATCCCAATAAGCAAAAATGTCATCATAATTATTGGATACGGTTTTTACTAAATCATTAAATTGAGGGAGATCGTTCGGAATGTTGTCAGCCCAATTTTTAAATGCTGCTTCTGCTTTTTCTTTGGTTTTACAATCATAAATCTTGTAGAAGTCTTCTTTAATATCATAGGCAAGCTTAAGCTTTGGCATGGTTTTCTCCATGTCCTCAAGCATCTCAAGTTCCTGATCATTCAAGCTATCAGGTCTTTTTAAGGTTAACCAACGTAAATTCTTTTTAGCATTTAGCCGTGCAACTTTAGTGAATTGACTTTGCATGTTCTTGCGTTCTTTTTCCATTAATTCACTTGCGATGCGAACCACATGAAACTTATCAATGACCAAAGTTGCATTGGGTAAATAATCTCTAAATGAACGCTTGTAAGGTCGCCACATATCAGTACAAACCCATTCCACCTTATCTGCATCAGGCAGCTTCTCAAAATATGGAATGAGCAATTCTTGTCTGCGATTAGGCAGCATGTCATACAAGCTCTTCATACCTAGATTAGTGATCACACAACGGTATTCCCCCCCTAATTTAAGTTCATCTATCCCCATGATGGTCGGTGTTTCAAAATTGACCGTATTTTCTAGTTCAGTAATATAATCAGAAGTAATATTTTTGATGGTATTAATTGCTAAGCCAGTTTCTTCTGATAAATGCGTAAATGTGCTATTTAAACAGCGTTTTTTAATCGCATCAATTAATCGACTGGTTGCCCGTCTTTTATCATCCAAGAACGTAAATTCAGGCATAAACATGCTTTTGCACTCTGCACAGCGATAACGAGTGCGAGTCACCTCTAGACTCACAGGTTGCATTTGCATGGGTGTATCAGCAAAGTGATTGACTCGTTTGCCATGTTTATAAACCTTTGCACCGCAATTGTGACAGTGCTTCACTACAGCATCGTCAGATGGTTCTATTGAAATAATAATAGAACCATCTTCATGTCGAATATCTGTGGGTGTAGCACCATCCAATTGCAGTATGTTTAGCATGATTATCCCTTCATTTTTTCAACATCAAGCGTTGTACCATCTTTAAGCATCTTATAGAGTGCTAAAAGGATATTTTGCATCGCTTGGCTATCGGTCTTAAGTGCATGGGCTGATAACTGCTGATGTGAAGCCATTGCTTGAATAATGGCATTGGTTAAGGCAGTCGGCAGGTTGCCTTGTAAAGCAACTTCTTTGGGATTGTTTTCAACTTGAGCCATTACCACTTCATTTTCACGTAAAATTGCAGCGAGGTGATTGATAAAAACAGCTTGCTCATAACGAGTTGAAATATCACCAAAGGCGGCACTGATACGATCAATAACTTCTTGCAGGTAGAATAAAGCCGTTGGTGTAGGGTCGGTTGAACCTGAGCCTGTAATTGGAACAACAGGAACAGTTGAAATTTCACCTTCTGCGTCCCCCTCAGTTTCGCCATCTTTTTTCTTAAAGATGCCATAGCCTGTAAGCACAAGACCTGAAATATCCACTTCTTTAGCTGCAATACCATTTAAGCGTTTGCCCACCAACTTACTGAATGCTGCAAAGTTCTCCAATTCAGGGTCAGCAAAGTCAATAATCTGTGCAATGTAGCTATAAATTCTGCCGAACTTGAGCAAGTCATTTTTAAAGTTCAGGAGTTTTTTAAGCTCCACATCTAAAATTTTACGCTCTAACTCTGCTTGGCTTTGACCACTTGCATTACCATCCTTTCTTGCCTTTTGATGCAACTCTTCTTGCGCATCAATCGCTTCTTTAAGGTTTTTTAACTTAGAGTTAAACAAGCGTGTTGGCTTATCAGTCGCTTGGTATAACGCTTTGTGCTGATTATGATCATGAGCATCTTTCGTTAAATCCCGAATGGTCTTAAACTTCGCCTTTTTAAAGGCTTCGAGATCGTCTTCATCATATAACTCTAACTCATCCAAGGTATCTTTGATGGTATAAACTACGTTAGGGTCTTGAATGTTATACATCTCAGCACCGCTATCGTATTGTTTAAAGCAAGTGCGAATCCACTCAGGGTCATTTACGAAGTCAATGATAAAGGTTTGATCTTTACCTGTCGTAGTACGGTTAAGTCGAGATAAGGTTTGCACCACTTCAACAGGGTTGGCGATTTTCTTATCCAAGTACATCGCACACAGTTTTGGTTGGTCAAAGCCTGTTTGGAATTTGTTTGCGACCACCATTAAACGGTATTCAGGACGATCAAAGCTATCTCTTAAATCAGCACACGGATTATCTTCATTTAGCGATTTTTCACTAAACTCAATATCATCACTGAAATTGAAAATGTCATGAGCATCGGTATCATCATCATGCTTTACAGCACTACCTTTAATCGTGCCTGAGAATGCCACTAAAACACGATATTGGCTGTATTCAGGGTTCTCATTAATATATTTCTCTAGAGCAAGTTTGTAACGAATAGCAGCAGGTCGTGAACTTGTCACAATCATTGCTTTGGCTTGGCTATTTAGTAGGTGTGCAACATTGTGGTGAAAATGCTGAACAATGAATTGCACTTTTTGAGTGACGTTAGTTGCATGTAGTGCCATCCAACGTGCTAATGCTCTACGAGCACCTTTTCCTTCCACACGTTGTTCACTATCAACCGCATCACCACCTAGCTTAAAGGCAGTCTTGTACGGCACATAACCTTTAAGCACATCAAGGATAAAGCCCTCTTCAATGGCTTGACGCATCGTATATAAATGGAATGGCAATGGTAGATTATCATCTGTTGCAGGTTTGCCATCTTTGGTGCGACCAAACAGCATGTAAGTTGAATGCTTAGGCGTTGCAGTGAAAGCGAAATGGCTAATATTTTTGATATTACCTCTTGCCTTTTGTACTTGCGCCAGTAACTCTTCAACTGACAACTTCTCCAAGTCGGCACTTGATTTTAAGGCAAGCGTGGCCTGTAGCTTGGATGCTGTAGAGCCTGTTTGTGAGGTATGCGCTTCATCAACAATGATGGCATATCTACGGTCACTCAGACTGTTCTCTGTGAGTATTGCTTCCATAACATGAGGAAAAGTTTGAATGGTCACAACAATGATAGGTGTACCTGAGATCAGCGCATTTTCAAGCTGCTTACTCTTCGTTCCACCACCATTTTCTTTATTCTCACGATTAATGGTCGCAATCAAACCTTTTTGATGGTCGATCTGCTTAATTGCTTCTTGAAGCTGATCATCCAGTACGGTTCTGTCTGTCACCACAATCACAGAGTTGAAGTAGGCAGTACCATCATCTTGTCTTAGACGGATTAAGCCGTGACTTGTCCAAGCAATCGTTGAAGTTTTGCCTGAACCTGCACTATGTTCACATAGATAATTAAGTCCAACGCCATTTGTTTTAGCGTCATTAAGCATCTTCAACACAGCATCAAACTGATGATAACGAGGGAAGATTAGACGTTCTTGAACGGTGTACTTACCTGTAAGATCGGCTTTCTTTTTCTTTTCGATATAGACGAAATCATGGAAAATTTTAAGCCAATTGTCAGGTTGGCAAATGTAATCCCAAAAATAGGCGACAGGATATTCACCATCTTCACCTACAGGTGGATTACCTGCGTGACCATCATTCCCTTTGTTAAATGGCAAGAAGAAGGTGTTATCGCCATCTAAACAGGTGGTCATATAGATTTCTGAGTCAGATAAAGCAAAGTGAACAATAGCACCTCGCTTGCTCATCAGAAGCGGTTCTTTACGCTTGGTCTTCGGGTCAATCGGTTTGCGGTCTTGTCTGTACTGATCTTTAGCAGCATCAATAGATTGATTAAAATCAGTTTTGATTTCCACAGTTGCCATTGGCAAGCCATTGATGAAAAAGACCAAATCAATACGGAAATCACGGGTAGGATTGTATTTAAGCTGAGGGACGACACGTAGGCGATTGGCTTTATAGTTCTTAATGGTCGTTTCATTACGCTTGTCTTCGGGTGCTGTTTCAGTCAGGTGAATAATACCGCCTGTACCTGCCCCCACAAGTTTAAAACCCTTACGGAATACACTGATGTTATCAGTACGCTCAATTTCAGCGACTAAACGACTAACAATGGTCTTTTCTGTATTTTCACCATTGTTATTAAACAGATTGTCCCATTTTTCAGGCTGTGTATCTTTAATCCAACCGATTAAATCTTCGGTATAAAGTGCCGTGTCAGTATTGTAGTTTTTGCTTTCACCAACAAGCCAACCCTGTGCCTTGAGTTTAGACACAATATATTCTTCTAAGTGCGACTCGTAGTGTGCTTTGTCTGAAAGTAGCATGTTCATCTTTATTCTCACATATTCGGTTGATCTATGGTGTGTAAAATCCCTCTACACACCATCAATTTTTCACTTCCTGAACTACTTTCAGGCTAGGCAACTAAATCACGTACATCAATTTTCCCTGTAACAGCATGGGAAATGATTGATGTACGGTGGTTTTTTAGTTTTTCAATAAGCTCTCTTTGTTTGGCAATTAATGTGTCAATTTTTGATGATTTTTCTTCTATATGTCTAACAATATCCATTTGCTCCTTTTTTAATGGTAAAGGAATTGAAAATGTCAACATATCTACGATACTTAAGCTTGCTTGATTTGCTGTGCCATGAGCGTATAAATCTAAATAACTTCTATACCCATTTGATAGTAATACATAATATAGAAATTTCTGTTCAATCTTATTGCTTTTAGATCGGAAAATTACTGTATTTTGATTTAGCAAACAGCCCTGTAAATCTTGGGGTAACATCCCAATTTGCCCAACAGCACTATTAACTACATCAGGGGTACTACCAACTGTGCTAATAATTATGTCGTTAGAATATAACTGATACTTTTGGTAATCATCAAAGTGATTTTCATCTATAAAAGTGCTTGGTTTTAAAATAGTCCCATTCTTAATATCTGATGCTTTTGTTATACCAACACCATCTTCTTTAAAAATATGGCTTGAAAATGCAAATCCTTTTTGTGTATATACCAAATATTTTATAGGTGTTAGCTTCCAAGGTTCAGGCACTTCCCCCAACCATTCACTACCACTATCTTTCATCGGTGCATTTGGGTCTAAGCCTTTCGTTACCGCATGAGAAATGACAGATTTTCGATGTTCTTCTAACTTCTCGATTAACTTTTCTTGCTTGGCAATTAAGTTGTCGATACGGGAAGTTTCGGAGTCGAGGAATGAAACGATTTGGGTTTGTTCACAAGCACTAGGAATTGCTACATCACACACAGCCATATCCTTAAATGTGAGTGTTTGACGTATCCCCGCACCCAAGGTTTTCATTTTCCTAATATCAAATATATAAAGCAGATACTCTAAATATCTTTTATTAAAAGTATTGTTTTTTAACTTTAGAACGAAATAACCTGAACTAACAACTACATCTATTTTAGATAAAGCTGTTCGCAGACTTTTTAAGTCATAATTTAGATTTAACGGGTTTACTAAAAACTCACCCTGTAATACCTCTTGATAATTTTCTTTCAATTCATCTGTTAAGTTTGCTTTATCTTTTTTATAAACAACCGAACCAAAGCTAATAGCCCCAAATGGAAGGTTCATGTTTTTTGTGTGTTGTTTCTCTTGAAATATATACTTAAATTTAGAGCCAACCCAATGTTCAGGAACTTCACCCAACCATTCCACACCACTATCTTTGTAACTTGGGTACTGTTTAAAATCCATGATTACACCTCACCCAAATCTTGATCATCAACAATGCGTAAAGCTGTATGTTTAGCACCTAAATAAGTGCCTTCATCAATCTCAAGCTCCAACCAAGTGTCACAATGTTCACATTGAAATGGGGCAGTATCTTCATAATCCTCAAGCACAATATGCTCTTCGCAATTAGGACAAATCATCATTAAATCTCCCCCAATAACTGAGCAACTTCTGCTGAAAGCTCTTTAATTTCAGCCAGTGTTTCATTTGGATGGCGAGGTTGTTCAAACTTATAGAAATAACGGTTAAAGTTAATTTCGTATCCAACCAAACCAATTTGACCGTCTTGAGCATCTACCACTTTTTCATCAATAACTGCATCAGGGGCATGTGGTAATACTTCTTTCGCCATGTATTCATGAATATCTTGATTCAATGGAATACTTTCAGAATCATTCAATTCTGCATCAAATAAAACTTCACCGTTCAGCGAAACAATCTCAGCATCAGGATTTTTTTCACCAAAAATCATAAGCAGAGATTGATTGAATGCCTTACTTACTTTTTTGACAGGCAGCTTTTTAAGAAATTCTGATTGAAACCATGAGAACGGTTTAACTTCACTTGCCAAGCTTTCAATAAATTTCAATACTTCGCTTTGTTCAATAGCACTAAGTTTATTAAATTCCTTAGTATCTTGAAGCAAGCGTTGCTTGTCCTCACTAAAATGAAAGTCCATGCGTAGAGGACGTTGCACCTGAACTTGGCGATAACCAAATTCGGTGTAATCAAAGATTTTACTGATTTCACTTTCTTCAAAGTCAGCATAAATACGGGTGATTTCTGCAATAGAGTTTTCATCAAGGTAAGTACGTTTGTTACCTTCATTTTTACGCATTGAAGAGCCTAAACCTGACGCATCAATAAGCTGAACTTTACCTTGACGGTGAGCGGGTTTACGGTTTGAAATCAACCAAATATAAGTTGTGATGCCAGTACGGAAGAAAATTTCTGTAGGTAAAGCAACAATCGCTTCAATTAAATCATTCTCAAGCAACCAACGTCTGATATTCGACTCGCCTGAGTTTGCCTTACCGTTAAACAAAGGCGAACCTGAAAGCACAATTGCACCACGGCCACCGCCATTCTCAGGGGTTTCTAATTTTGCCACCAAGTTCTGCAAGAATAGCATTGAACCATCACTACTCTTTGGAACACCTGCACCAAAACGCCCTGCAAAACCTAATTTCTGTTCTGCTTTTACAGCAGCAGAATCCTTATCCCATTTCATGCCGTAAGGAGGGTTAGCACATTGGTAATGGAAGCGTTTACCTTCAAATTGATCATTACTTAATGTACTGCCAAGTTTGATATTTGCTGATAAGTCACGGCTTGGGTCTGTTTCCAAACGCTTTAATAGCATGTTACCTAAAGCAACAGCATGTGTTTCAGGTTGAATTTCTTGACCATGTGGCACTAAGACGGGAGCTACTTTATAGCGGTCTTTATAAGTTTCCACATGATTCATCATATCACTTAGGAAACCCCCTGTGCCGCAGGTCATATCATACAAACTTCTGACAAGCCCAAGATTTTGTTCAAATAATTCATTGTCAGGGTGTAGTAATAAGGTGGTCGCCAAATGCACAACATCATGTGGTGTCATGAAGTCTTCCGACCCTGTACCCACCTCTGCACCAAACTTGGCAATGAGATGTTCATAGACATTACTCATGGTGCGGGCAGGCACTACATTGGGATGTAGGTCGATGTCAGCAAAGTTTTTTGAGATCAAAAGCAAAAGGTTTGCATCATCTAGTTCAGCAATAATTTGAGCAAACTTAAAGCCTTCAAAAATTTTACGGACGTTTTCTGAGAATTTTGAAATATAGTCTTCAAGGTTAGCTTTTGTTTTGTTGCCACCAAGAGTTGAAAGACTGTAATTTGAAGTATTATAAAAAGGGCGTTGGCTTGCATTTTTTAGAATGGCATCAAGTGCTAGGTCTTGATCTTTGAATTGCTCATAAGTGGCAAGAACTTTTGCCTTATTTTCTTCTAACACGCACTCTAAACATCTAAGGATGGTGAAAGGTAAGATGATTCTACCGAATTGAGTGTGTGTAAAGTCACCACGCAAATCATCGGCGTTTTTCCAAATAAAGTTTGCGAGTACGGTGTCATTGTTATTTGGGGTGATAACCATTTGTAATTTTCCAACCTTATAATGCATCATGAAAATAGATCTCTTGCGAAAGTCATTATTGAAAATTTATCCGGTTTACCAGTGCAGCGATTAAGTTAATGCGTAAACCGAATCTTTTCCGTCTATTTCGATAGCGTTCACTTAATATTCTAAATGTCTT
>NZ_VPAO01000038.1:0-42660 GCF_013419235.1 Acinetobacter sp. YH12098 | reverse complement strand
GTTCAAATGGCGATTCAGCGTTTAATTGGTTTTGGGAAAAAAGAAGAGTTTAAGGAAATTTTGGCAATTTTAAGAAAGCAGAATCCTGATAGGATAAGGGTTCTGTGAAATTTGTCGTGTACAGAGTATAATAATAATAATCGAGCATGAGTCTCATACGGATGCTCGGGTCGAAAGGGAATCCCCAGGCGAGTAACCTGTTTGCGGTGATCCATTAGCTGCAGGAGCAGAATAGCATACATCTGGAAGCAAAGCCAGGAAAGCGGCCTATGGAGCTGTGCGGCAGCGCTCAGTAGGCAATTTTTCAAAATATTGTTAAGCCTTTTCTGAGCATGGTATTTTTCATGGTATTACCAATTAGCAGGAAAATAAGCCATTGAATATAAAAGATAAAAATGTCTTGTTTACAATAGAGTGGGATATGTGGAGTCGATTAGTCCAATTTCTCGGTCAAAGCCCAAGGCCTTTTCGGCATTAACCAAGAGTCTGCTTAAGCACAATTTTCTGGTGGGTAATCATAACTTTTGCCTCATTTGTGATGGATTGATCTATCTTGATTCTACTGAATCGGATCATCGGATTGCCAAAGCCGTAGGTGGGCAAGGTGTTCTAGAGAATGGTCTGCTGGTTCATCCCATCTGTAATAGGATGAAATCAGATCTGAGCCTGGAAGAGATTAGAGCGGATTTGTTTGGTGAATTACTGTATTAATCAACAGAGCGATGAGCTCATTTTTGCAGAAGTATCAATGATTAATCACATGATTTAACTTTTGATACATTCAGCCAATATGGTTATTTTTAATTCAGTCCAGAATCACAACCAGAAACTAGCTGTAGTTTCTGAATGACCGTCAAGGTCCTTAGTTTCGCCCATAGATTCCCTCTGTGGGCTTTTTTTGATCAAAAATTGTATAGATGCTCTAAAATAAACCTTTTAGCATTTCATAAGCAATTAGGATTAAGGCTGAGACCATCAGCACAACAAAAATGAGTTCCACTCTAGTTAACAACTTAGTTCCATTTACTTTTCACTTAATTTATATAGCAGTTAACTCGTAGCATAAATGACATAACATGACATGGAAAATAATCAAAAAGACAGAATTTGGATTTTGATCAGATCTGCATGTTTACATGCTTCTACAGCAGCTTTGAATGTTTCACTTAACCTTTAAACTTTTCTTAAAACTAAATATATTTACATATACATTCTAAAATTTGATAGAATTTATTAAAACTTTAGATTCTAAGTGTAAATAATGAGAAGCGCTAATATTCGACGTGATGGCTACTTAAAATTTCTGAATACATGGCAAGACCGTGATGTCATTAAAGTGCTTTCGGGTGTACGTCGCTCTGGAAAATCCACCTTGTTAGCGATGTTTCAACAAGACCTAAAAGCACAGGGTGTACAAGCCGAAAACATCATTGCTATCAATTTCGAATTTATGGAATTTGAAGAACTCACAGATTACCGTAAACTACATGATTATGTACTGTCTAAAGTTGATAAAAGCAAAAAAAACTATGTTTTTTTAGATGAAATACAACATGTTACCAATTTTGAGAAAGTAGTCGACTCCTTATATGTTCGGGATTATATCGATTTATATATTACAGGCTCAAATGCATTCTTTCTAAGTGGAGAACTTGCGACTTTACTTACAGGACGCTATATCGAGCAACACGTTCTACCTCTGTCATTCCAAGAATTTAAACAGTGGCATATTGAAAATAATCCGATCATCCAACAATTATCCAATCGTGATTTGTATGCCATGTATACGCGCAGTAGTTTCCCTTATACGCTTGCCATGACTAGCCAGCAGGAAACTTATGATTACTTGCAAGCGGTCTATGCCAGTGTAATGTTTAAAGATGTTATTCCCCGTTTGAATACGGCCGATATTAACTCTCTCGAGCGTGTCGCAAGATATTTAGCAAGCGTGACAGGCTCACCCATTTCCATCAATAAAATTAAAAATACCTTTGTTTCAAGTGGGGTTAAGATTTCATTTGAAACAGTAAAACGCTATATTCAGGGCTTACAGGACAGTTTGTTATTTTATAGTGCCGCACAATTTAAAGTACGCGGGCGTGAGTTATTACAATCCTCTGAAAAATACTATTTAGTTGATGTCGGATTGCGCCGGATTATGTTGCCTGATGCTAATGCTGATCAAGGTCATATCTTAGAAAATGTGATTTATCTTGAGCTTGTCAGACGAGGTTATACGGTCTATGTAGGGCGGGTTGATGAATATGAAATTGATTTTGTTGCTGTCGATACTTTACAGAATTTAACTTATTATCAGGTGGCATTAGAAACGCTCAATGAGGAGACACTCAGCCGAGAGTTACGTCCATTACAGAAAATTTCTGATTCGTATCCCAAGTATTTGCTTACCTTAGACACGATAGGGACTGAAGCGAATTATAATGGTATTGTAAAAATGAGTGCTCTCGATTGGTTGCTATCTGAAAATAAGTAAAGTTGAGGGTAGACATGGATACTCTTATTTATTAATTAAAACTCAAAGACTTTTCAGCATCATTCAAGAATGTATTCAAGCATAATTTCTGCTCCAATTGTGATGGATCGATTTACCTCGATTCGATTGAGTCAGACTATCATGATTGAGCCAGAGTCGCTTACTGAAAGTAGCGAGAATTGCGCTGGAGTTTCTGAAGGAAATTAATTCCTTAGTTTGCCCATTCATCCATCTGGGCATTTTTTTTGATCAAAATACAGTGCTGTTCTTGCTAAAAAATGACGGCACCCACCATAAAACACAATATTCCAAAAATAATCCAAGGCCAGATCTTTGTCTTCGGTTGTTCTAAATTCTGAGGATTATATTCCGTGTGTTCTAGCGATGTCGGTTGTGGAACACGGGTCTTTTTAGAGTAAGGCTGGTGTTTAGAGTAAGATAGTCCCGTACCTGGAATACCGACACTGGTTCGCGTACCTTTTTTTCCAATATTTAGAGAAGCACCAGGTTTGCCAATGCTGGCACTGCTGATGCCTTTATGGGTCAGATTAATTTTAAAACCCGGGAATAATTTAATACTTTTACGAAATCTAAAACCCATATTGCTCTCATTCTAAAACTTAGCTCAATTCACGCGCTATACCAGGATCCATGATCTGCTAGAGATCGTACTTTGACGGCTATCATCAGGATACTAGTATATTTTTTATCTGGTGATTGCAATACTACCTTTAAATACCGTCAAAAATGTTTACTGTATATTTGCTGTAGGGTAATCTTAAAACTGCTATTTATTGACTGATTGGTATATGACGACAGATAAGCATGAAGTCCTTCTCAGAATGAGAGCCATTGAACTCCTTGCATACTGGGAAGGTCGTTTGGTTACCAATCGTTTGATGAGCTGGTTTGGGCTGAGTCGACAGCAGGCTTCTGCGGATATCAAGCGTTACAATACGCTGTATAACCCCGATGCCTTGATTCATGACCCCTCCGTAAAAGGCTATGTGCCTAAAGCCAGCTTCCAGCCTGTACTGACTACAGCGCATATCAATGAATATCTCAATATGCTCTCGGGCTTGGTCAGTGAATCGCATGCCCTGATTGCGATGCCAGAACCGAATCTTGCAGCAGTTCAATTACCTGATCGCAGTGTACGTCCTGAAGTGATTCGGGAAGTTTTGCGTGCCTGCCGCAACCAAAGTACTTTAAAAATGATTTATGCCTCGATGCAGAATCCGCAGTGGCATGAACGCATCATTTCCCCACACACCCTGGTGTATACCGGTTTTCGCTGGCATGTCCGTGCCTATTGCCATCAGAGCAAGCAGTTTAAGGACTTTTTACTCTCCAGAATTGATCGCACACCTGTTGTGGTGGCGATTGAGTCAGTAGACCCTGCTCAGGATCAGCAATGGCATGAAGAAATTGTACTGACGCTGATCCCTAATCCAAAATTGAACTCATCACAACAAGCGCTGGTCGAAAAAGACTTCGGCATGCCCGATGGCAGATTACAGATTCCGGTGAAAAAAGCCCTGGCTCACTATACCTTACAGCGATATCAGGCCGCAATCACGCTGGCTGAGGCGGAAGATGCCTTGAAATATCCCTTAGTGTTAAAAGGTTCAGATATCGAAAAGCTGTCGTCTTACCTGTTTGATCAGGCGTCATAAGGAGATTGGCCATGTTAGAGCAATTTCATTATGACAGTGACCTGATTGGTGGCTCCCTGATGGTGCGTGAAAGTCGGCTTATCGCGGATCTGTTATTACGAGAAGCGACTCCAGAACAATGGCATCAGGCAATTCAGATTGACAATATTCTGCAAAAAAGAACGCCTGCTTCAGCTCAACGCAATGCCACCGCTATTCGTAAGCGTCTGGAGCGCTTAGAGCCTGATTTCTGGAAAGCTTTGCGTGATGGGGATGATGAGCTGGCGACCCAGGTGGCTTTTTGTGGGGCACTGGAACGCAACCTGTTGCTGCTTGAGTTTATGGAAACGGTGATGAGGGATGCCTATATCTCCCAGGCGCAATACTTGGACAGTTATATCTGGTCAGACTTTCTGGATGAGCGCTCACAACGCGATCCGGATATCTGCGAATGGAAAGAGTCCAGCAAGAAAAAAATGGGGCAGGTGGTGTTTCGCATGCTGGCAGAAGCCGGTTACTTAAAAAGTACCAGTAAGCTGGAGTTACAGCGCGTGATCGTCAGAGCAGAGCTGCGTAGCCTGTTGGAAGAACATTATAAACAACGCATTAAAAGATCTATGGAAGTGTCGCTATGGACGCGGTAGTTGTAGAGGGGCAGCAATGAGTCAAACAATACATGAGCGTCTGAACCAGATTCCAGAGCGAATACTTTCAACCGAGTTTCTCACCGGTCAAGGGTTGGGCAATGAAATTGGCTTCTGGATTTTTGATTATGCACCTGAAGATGAGTTGAAAGTGCGCGAATATCTGCATTTTCTAGACGGGATGCTGGAGAAAAAACACAGTCAGCTGAAGGTGGTGAATATCAACCTGCTGCAAGCCGTGGTGGATTATCTGGCTGAACGTAACTTCATCGATAAAGCCATTCAAATGCAAAAAGCCAAAGGCGATGAGGCGCTGCTCAAAGCGCTGAAAGGCCCACTGCATATGGATAAGTTCGCGCCCTATCTGGTGAGTAAATATGCCACCAATGCGCAAGATATTGTGTTGATGACTGGGGTAGGGTCGGTTTGGCCACTGTTACGTGCCCATCACTTATTAAACAGTTTGCATTCGTTACTGGGGCATAAGCCAGTGGTGCTGTTTTACCCAGGTTATTACGACGGTCAAGCGATGAGTTTATTTGGAAAAATTCCAAGCAATAATTACTACAGAGCATTCAGATTAGTGCCTTAACACGGCAAATAGAAATAAGAATTCGGGGGAATTGATTGAGATGAACATTAAAGAACTTTTTTATAAGCCATTAGATCGTGCGATTAACGGGGTCGTAAAAGCAGACCAGAATGACAATACTACGGTTTATCAGGAACTCGATGAGTATGTGGTCACCAATGAACTGGAAAAGCATTTTCGGGACTTTTTCCAGTCTTATGGCACAGACCTGAGCGATCCTTCGATTGCCAACCGTGTCGGCGTATGGATTTCAGGCTTCTTTGGTTCAGGTAAATCACATTTCCTGAAAACCTTGTCGTATATTCTGGCCAATAAAGTGGTACGTGATGCGCAAGGTAACGAGCGTAGCGCCGCAGAATTCTTTGATGAAAGCAAAATTCGTGATGCGTTTATCCGTGCCGATATTGGTAAGGCCGTCAGCCATCATGCCGATGTCATCCTGTTTAACATCGACAGTAAAGCCAGCTCCAATGATGATGGCAATCCAATCCTGAATGTGTTTTTACGTGTGTTTAACGAGTATCAGGGTTTTAGTGCTGACCATCCACATATTGCCCATATGGAACGTCACCTGAGCCAGAAAGGTGTCTACGAACGCTTTAAACAGGCGTTTGAGGAATCTAGCGGCATGTCCTGGCTAGAGGAGCGTGACGGCTATCAGTTCTATCAGGATGATGTTGAAACCGCGATTTCCCAAGCCCTCAACCTATCCGCTGAAGCTGCACACAAGTGGTTTGAGGATTCTGAGCAGACCTTTAGTGTTTCGGTGGAAAACTTCTGTCAGTGGGTGAAAGAATACCTGGACAGTAAAGGACCCCAGCAACGCATGTTGTTCTTGGTCGATGAAGTGGGGCAGTTTATTGGCAGCGATACTCGCTTGATGCTGACACTGCAAACCATTACTGAAAACCTGGGTACGATCTGTAAAGGCCGCGCTTGGATTATCGTGACCTCACAGGCAGACATCGATGCTGTTTTAGGTGAGATGTCTTCTTCCAAAGCCAATGATTTCTCCAAGATTGCTGGACGTTTTAAAACCCGTTTATCGCTGTCCAGTTCCAATACCGATGAAGTTATTCAAAAACGTTTATTACGTAAAACTCCAGAAGCTGAAGCATTGCTCAGATCGGTGTTTGAGCAAAAGGGCGATATTTTAAAAAACCAGATTACCTTTGACCGTTCAGGCCCAACACTCAAGAACTATGAGGGTCCAGACAGCTTTATCCATAACTATCCTTTTGCGCCGTACCATTTCCAGCTGGTGCAGAAAGTTTTTGAAGAAATCCGTAAGGTCGGTGCGACCGGTGCACACCTGGCCTATGGTGAACGGTCCATGTTGGATGCGTTCCAGATGGCTGCCAATGCGATTGCTACAGATGAAGTCGGTGCCCTGGTTCCTTTCCACCGCTTCTATACTTCAGTGGAAGGATTTCTGGATACAGCAGTGAAGCGTACCATCGACCAGGCAGGGCAAAATAAAACCCTGGATGGTTTTGATGTGCAGATGCTGCGTACCCTGTTCATGATCCGCTATGTCGATATCATCAAAGGTACCTTGGATAACCTGGTGACTTTGTCGATTGAGAAAATTGATGAAGATAAGCTGGCATTACGCAAGCGGATTGAAGAAAGCCTACTGCGTCTGGAAAAAGAGAGCCTGATTACTAGGAATGGTGATGAGTTCCTGTTCCTGACCAATGAAGAACGCGATATCACCCGTAAAATTAAAGCCACAGACTTAGCGGCTTCAGAAGAAAATAAAGAGTTAGCTAATCTAATCTTTAAAGATTTACTGAGGGATCAGAACAAATACCGCCATCAAGCCAACAAGATGGACTATCAGATTGGTCGTTTTCTGGATGGTCATAGCCTGGATGGCAAGTATGAGAGCGATTTGAAAGTTGAAATCATTTCTCCACTGGATACGGAATATAACCTCTACACAGAAGCTTTCTGTATTGGTAAAAGCGCCGAGGCCGAAGGGCAGATATTGTTTAAACTGGCAGACGATAAACAGTTCTTTAATGAACTGCGCACCTGGCTGAAAACCAATAAATTTATTCGGTTAAATGATGATGGCACTCAGTCCGATATCACCCGTATCCTGGCAGACCGTGGCCGAGAGAACCAGGAGCGTAAAAAACGCCTGCGTGCCCGGGTCGAAGAAATGTTGCTGGACGCGGAAAGTTATGCCTTGGGTCAACATCTACAACTTTCATCTTCAAGTCCAACCACCAAGCTGGATGAGGCTTGTCGTTATTTGCTGGAAAACACCTATACCAAACTGAGCTATCTGCAAGTCTATCAGCAGGATGCCTGGCGTGAACTGAACGCCGTCTTGACTGTCGATGATATGGCGCAGCTCGGATTGTCTCTGGATGGCGGTCAGAGCAATCCCAAAGCCCTACAGGAAGTGGAGCAGTACATTGCACTACGCGCCACTGGTACAGAGCGTATTCTAGTCTCAGATGTGATAGATCGTTTTGTCAAACGCCCTTATGGCTGGCCAGATGCCGAGATTTTACTGCTGGTGGGGCAGTTGGCGGCAATGGGGCGGATTTCATTGCAATTAAATGGCGGCAGCTTACAGTTAAAAGATGCCTTTGAGCCTTTACAAAACAGCCGCCGTCGCCGTGATGTATCGATCATTAAAAAGCGCCAGACTGATGATCAGGTATTGAAACAGGCACGCCAACTGACTCAAGGGCTGTTCTCGGCGATGGGGCCAGCGACTGAGAAAGAGCTGTTTGAATTCTATACCCAACATTTTAAAAACTGGTTAGCCAACTTTAAGTCCTATAAGAGTAAAACTGATGTCGGACAGTTCCCGGGCAAAAAAGTGATTGAAAAGTCGATTCTGACTTTGGAACGTCTGCTGGCGAATAGCGACAGCTTCGATTTCTTTAAAGCGGTGGTTGAGAACAAGAATGACTATTTGGATCTGGAAGAAGACTATCGTGACATTCATGAATTCTTCAGCAACCAGATGCCAAGCTGGCAACAACTGCAACAGGCTCTACGTCATTTTGAGAAAAACAAACAGGCGCTGGGCAGTGATGAGGTGGCAAAAAAAGCCCTCTCCGAATTACATCGTATTGCCACCCTTGAATCACCCTATGGCCTGTTAAATAAAGTCGCTGATTTAGTTCGTACAGTGGAAAGCGTCAATGAGCAATTGTTGACTGAGAAGCGCAATCAGGCGATAGAACACATTGATGACAAAATCAAGCAGCTGGAAGCCGAGATTAAAAACAGTGGCATCGCTACCGCTGAGCTGAGTAACAAGCTACTACGTCCGCTGCAATTGCTCAAAGCGGATATTGAAGTGGAAACTAGCCTATCCACCATCTATATGCTGCAAACCCAAACCGCCGTGGAGCGTTTTGATGAAGCCTTGTATGAGCTGGAAAGCGAAGTTCAGACGGAAATCCAGCGTCAGGCCAAAGCGGCACAACTGGCTCAGAGCAAAGCAGAGAGTGTAACCAACACTGCAACCACCGCTAGCCCAGTTACATCAACACCTGCTGCGAGTCCGGTACAGCCTGTGACAGCCGTAGTGCCACCGAAACCGGTGGTAGAAGTCGATGTCGCCAGCATTTACAGCAAAACCTCCAGCAGTGTCTATCTGGAAACAGAAGAATCAGTGGATCAGTTTGTAGACGCACTCAAAGCTGAATTGAAAAAAATTGTGAGTGATAAAAAGCGTGTGCGTATCCGCTAACTTGGGTTAGGGATATCGGCATCAGCCATTAATTAAAGGTTTAAAGATGAATACCAGTCATATTAAAAAATACGCACCGCAAGCACGTAACGATTTTATCGCAGCGATGCGCAAGCAGGCCGCCAAGTATGGCATCACCGCAGACCGCATTTTACCGGCAGAACAGAAAGGCGACTTGCTGCTGATTGGCGATCAGGTTTTTCCGCTATCCGTCATGAAACCACGTGACAAGCTGATCAAGCGCATTCAAACCAGCAGTTTTGAGCAGACGATTGATTATATCGCTTACAGTTGGTTTAACCGTCTCTGTGCCATTCGTTACATGGAATGCAAAGGCTTACTGGATCATGGTCGCCGTGTGCTCAGCAGTGCCGATGGTAGTGCAGGCTTGCCACAGATTCTGGAAGAATGTCTGGACATTGAGCTACCGAATTTAGATGCCAGCCGTGTGGCTGAACTCAAGCTGGATGGCAATAAAGACGAAGAACTCTATCGTGAATTGTTACTAGCGCAGTGTCATGCGTTGAATCAGGTCATGCCACTCCTGTTCGAACAGGTGTCTGATGAATCTGAACTACTATTACCTGACAATTTGACCAAAACCGATTCTTTGATTCGTGATCTGGTCAGCAGCATTCCAGAAGAAGACTGGTCGGATGTGCAGATTATTGGTTGGCTGTATCAGTTCTATATTTCTGAAAAGAAAGATCAGGTGATTGGTAAAGTCGTCAAGAGTGAGGACATTCCTGCCGCGACACAGTTATTCACCCCAAACTGGATTGTGAAATATCTGGTGCAAAACAGTGTTGGTCGTCTATGGATGATGGCACAGCCTGATAGTACGCTGGCCAGTGAGTGGGAATACTATATTCAGCCGGCTGAGCAAAGTGATGAAGTCAATGCCCAGCTGAAACAGCTGATTGATGTACGCATTAGTGAAGATGGCGATACTTTAAACCCTGAAAGCATTACCGTGCTCGATCCGGCCTGTGGTTCGGGGCATATTCTGGTGGAAGCCTACGATTGCTTAAAAGCGATTTATTTGGAACGTGGTTACCGCAGTCGTGATATTCCACGTTTGATTCTGGAAAACAACCTGTACGGGATTGATATTGATACCCGTGCAGCACAGCTCGCCAGTTTTGCACTGTTGATGAAAGCGCGTGAAGATGACCGCCGTTTATTTAGCAATCCACCAAAGCTGAATATTATTGCGCTACAAGACAGTCAACCTGAACGTTTAGAAGCATTTAGCCAAGATTTAGCTAGTGCCAATATTGCACAGGCAGATTTAAAAGAACTGTTGGACCTATTTGAACATGCTTCGAACTTTGGTTCTTTGATTCAAATTCCTCAAGCATTTGCTAAAAAGCTGCCTGATTTAGAAACCAAGCTGAATACAGCTTTAGAGTCAGGGGATATTTTTGCACAACAGTCAGCACAAGAGTTATTGCCTTTAGTACAACAAGCTATATTACTTGCTAAACAATATGATGCAGTAATTGCAAACCCGCCGTATATGGGCGGTAAAGGCATGAATACAGCACTTAAAGATTTTGCGAAAAAGACATTCCCTGACAGCAAGTCAGATATGTTCGCAATGTTTATAGAGCGATGCCAAGAACTTTCTAAAGCATCAGGTGAAACAGCGTTTGTAACACCTTACGTATGGATGTTTATTTCGTCCTATGAGCAAATGCGTAGCAAATTGATTACAGATGCGACAATACAATCACTCATTCAACTTGAATACAATGCCTTTGAACCAGCGTGTGTCCCTGTATGTGCTTTCATTGTAGGAAAATCACACATAGCAAATTTTGTTGGTGGTTATATTAAATTATCTGAATTTAAGGGACATGAAAATCAAGCACCGAAAACTATAGAAGCGATTAACAATCCTGATTGTGGTTGGTTTTTTTCTGCTAAACCAGATGATTTTAAGAAAATACCTGGAAGTCCTGTGGCTTATTGGGTGAGTGATAAAATAGTAGATGCATTCACATTTGGTAAACCATTAAAAGAATATGCTGATGCAAGACAAGGGTTAGCTACCGCAGATAATAATCTGTATTTAAAACTATGGAATGAATTAAATATAAATCAAATTTATTTTGAGGCTACAGACGCTACTAAGGCAATTCAATCAGGTCGAAAATGGTTTCCTCATAGCAAAGGGGGGGGCTTTAGACGATGGTATGGGAATAATGAGTGGGTAATAAATTGGGAAAATGATGGTTTTGAATTAAGAAAATTTGAGAAAAGTGTTATCCGTAATGCGCATGATTATTTTAAAGGAGGAGTGACTTGGTGTGATTTAACTTCAAGTTATTTTAATGCTAGAAGTGTTGGTCAAGGCTTTGTATTTGACACAACAGGTCCAACAGCCATTTTAAAGAAACAAGAGCATAAATCTATTTTGCACGGTTTTATGAACTCTAAAGTTTTTCAGACCTTAGTTAATATTTCTCTGCAAGGATTACATTACAGTAATGGAGTAATAGCTATAACTCCTGTTTTAGAAAAAATATTTGATGATAGTCGGTTATCTAAAATTGAAAATAAGCTATATGAAATTTCTAAAATTGATTGGGACTCTTACGAAACCTCATGGGACTTTACTGAAAACCCTATTATTCGTACCCAACAATCCAATTTAGAACAAGCATTTAACACATGGCAACAGCAAAATGCTGACGCCGTGGCTGAAATGAAACGGCTAGAAGAAGAAAACAATAAGCTGTTTATTGATGCTTATGGTTTACAGGACGAACTGACACCAGATGTACCCGATGAGCAAATCACGCTCACCCGTGCCGACCGTGAAAAAGACAGCCAGCGTTTAGTCTCTTATGCGCTTGGCTGTATGATGGGACGTTATAGCCTGGACGAACCAGGTCTGATCTATGCCCATGCAGGCAATCAAGACTTTGATGCCAGCCGGTATCAAAGATTCCCAGCCGATGCAGACGGTATTATTCCACTGACCGAAATGCACTGGTTTGAAGATGATGCAACGCACCGTATTCGAGAGTTCCTAACTGCCGTTTGGGGTAAAGATACGCTAGATGCCAATATGCAGTGGCTGGCAGAAAGCTTGGATAAAAAAGCCAGTGAAACAGCTGAAGATACCATTCGCCGTTACCTCGCTAGCAAGTTCTATAAAGATCACATGCAGACCTATAAAAAGCGGCCGATCTACTGGTTATTTAGCAGTGGTAAACAGGGGGCTTTCCAAGCATTGGTGTATTTACACCGCTATAACGAAAGTACCTTGGCACGTATGCGTACCGAATACGTCATGCCGCTGATTTCTAAAATGTCCGCTATGGCCAATTCTTTGCAAAGTGAAATAGAAAACAGTGATTCTGCTGCTGAAATCAAACGAAAAGAAAAAGAGCTGCAAAACCTGCATAAGCAACAGGCTGAACTCAGTAGTTTTGAGGAAAAACTGCGCCATTATGCCGATCAGCGTATTTCACTGGATCTAGATGATGGGGTGAAAGTGAACTATGGCAAGTTTGGGGACTTGTTGGCTGAAGTCAAAGCGATTACGGGGGAGAAATGATGAATGCTTTTTCTCCGGTACTAGACCTTGATGAGGTCGTTGCATGAATTTAAGTCAACTACAACAAGGTCTGGAACAAGCCTTTTATATTGAACAGCACCGGATTGTCTTCTGGTACGATGCGGAACAGTCCTTTAGCGAAGAAGTAAAGGCGTTAAAACTGAATGATGTTCATATTCTGAATATGGCAGAAGAGTCGAGTCTGGAGATCAAGCTCAAACTGGAACTTGAGGATCAGCAGGGTAAATACTTGCTGTATTTCCCTAGTCCTGAGCCTGAGACCGAAAAAGACTGGTTACTGGACATCAAGCTGTATTCACGCAGCTTCTATGCCGATCGTTTCTCGATTATTTTCAATGAGCTGGGTTTACAGCAGCAGAGTCTAAGAGAACATCTGGCCAAACGTGAAGAATTCCTTAAAGCCAAAGCCCGTCTGAGTACATTGAAACGCTATATCCAGCCTGATGCAGATGCACAGGATCTGGATATGGCCATGATTGCGGCTGTGGTCAAGGCTGACAGTGCCGAACTTATGCATATCGTTCTGGCACTGGCAGATGAAATGGTACAGCAGAACCTGGCTCTGGAAGTAAATCCAGACTCCTTTGCTGAACTGGAAAAATTCCAACTAGTGCCAGCTTTAGTCACAGCATTACAGGCGGAAATTGGTTATCCAGCATCGGTTGAAGAGTTGAATGGGGAAGCACCATTCAAGCTCGGTACGTTCTTTATCCGTTTGATGAGCACAGGTTTCTGTGAAAGCTTGGGCGATATCCCCGTATGGGCTCAAGAACTGGTGATGTCATCCGTCAGCTCCCGTGCGACGGCTAGAGCCTTTTTGTCGCGCTGGAGAGACAGTTCTAAATACTACCCAACCTTCGATACACTCTCTCAGACCGTGGCCAATGCACTGCGGATCCAGGAGAAGGTCGGGGTCTTTGATCTGGAGCAGCTGCTCGATGTCATGACCTTTGAAGTGATTGAACAAAAGATCATTGTCGATCTGGCCAGCCAGATCCCTGCAGCAACCAAAGCTGAACTGGAACATTTCAGAACGATTATTTCTACCCGTCTGGATGGCTATTGGGCTTCCAAACATAAGGATGATGCAACACGCCGTAAATATCGTACTGTCTATACAGCGTTGCAGGCAGCCATTGAGCTGTTTAGCCTGCGACAGCAGTTTGATGCCGGTTTCTATTTCGACTCGAGTGAAGCTTTGTATAAAGCCTACGAGCAGGAGTTGTATCGCTTTGATATGGCTTATCGCCACTACAGTGCTGCTTCTCAACGCGCTCATGTCGATATCCTGAAAAAACTCGATGAAGAAGTCGAAAATTGCTATTCCTACTGGTATATCGATCACATGGCGCGCAACTGGGGAGAGCGGATTGAAGCAGAGCAACGTCTGAATGTCTGGAAAATGGCAGATATCCCAAATCAGCAAAACTTCTATGATACCCATGTCAGACCCTTGCTGAATTCTGCAACGAAACGCCGTATTGTGGTGATCATCAGTGATGCTTTTCGCTATGAAGCTGCGGTAGAGCTGCGTGATCGTATCAATGAAAAGCGTTATTCTGAAGCGACATTGTCTTCACAGCTGGGCGTTGTCCCAAGTTACACCACACTTGGCATGGCCTCGTTGTTGCCGCATCAGACTTTGGAGTACAAAGAGGCCGCAGGTGATGATGTTTTAGTAGATGGGCAGTCCAGCAAAGGGACTGCAGCACGATCCAAAATTCTGGCTGCCTATAATGGATTGGCGGTTACCGCTGAAACGGTAAAAGGTTGGTCGCGTGATGAAGGCCGTGAAGCACTTAAAGACCATGATTTGATTTACGTTTATCACAACGTGATTGATGCTCGGGGAGACAGTGCCTCTACAGAATCAGAAACCTTTATGGCGGTGGAACATGCCATTGAAGAACTGACCGAACTTAGCCGCAAAATCTTGATGCATTTCAATATTTCTACCCTGTTGATCACAGCCGACCATGGCTTCTTGTTCCAGCAAAGTAAACTGGAATCTGCGGATCGTTCAAGCTTGACTGAAAAACCGACCAATGCATTGAAAAGCAAAAAACGCTATGTGATTGGGCATGGTTTACCAGAGAGCAAGGAAGCATGGAAAGGCTCAACCCAAGCTACGGCAGGCACACTATCTGCGACTGATTTCTGGATTCCAAAAGGGGCGAACCGTTTCCATTTTGTGGGAGGCTCACGTTTCGTACATGGCGGAATCATGCCTCAGGAAATCGTAGTGCCTGTACTGACAGTAAAACAGCTGCGTGGTGAAAAGGCTGGACAGCGGACCAAGCGTAAAGTTGAGGTCATTTCTACCAAATCCACGCTGAAGATGGTCAATAACATCCAGAAGTTTGATTTGATGCAAACCGAAGCTGTCAGTGAGCTGGTCATGCCAGTGACTTTATCCATTGCCATTTATGATGGGGATCTTAAAGTTTCCAGTGAAGAAACCTTGACTTTTGATAGCAGTACCGACTCTGTTGCCGATCGGGTCAAACAGGTCAGACTGTCATTATCCGGTACTGATTTTGACCGTAAGAAGGATTACTTCCTAGTGCTGAAGGACAAAGACCTGAATATCGAAATGCAACGCTATAAGGTCACCATTGATCTGGCATTTACCGATGACTTCTCCTGATAACGAATTAACGATAGAGCGTAGCCTACATGGAATCTGCTAACGATAAAGAACTGGATCAGCTGCTGAATGAACACTTTGCTGGGCGGGTGGTACGTAAGGATCTGACTAAACTGATCAAAGAAGGGGCAAATGTCCCTGTCTATGTACTCGAATACCTGCTGGGGATGTACTGTGCCTCGGATGATCCAGAGATCATTGAACAGGGACTACGTAACGTAAAGACCGTACTGGCTGAGAACTACGTCCGACCGGATGAAGCCGAGAAGGTGAAATCCCTGGTCCGTGAACGGGGCAGTTATAAGGTCATTGATCGGGTGACTGTAAAACTGAATGAGCGTAAAGACAAATACGAAGCATCATTTAGTAATCTGGGCATCAAAGATGCCGAAATCTCGGCAGGCATCGTCAAAGAGTATGAAAAATTACTTGTTGGTGGTATCTGGGTCATTGCTACGCTCAGTTACTATTATGAAGAAGGACAAACCAATTCTCCATTTGGGGTGAGTTTACTCAAGCCGATTCAAATGCCGAATATGAATATGGATGAACTTTTCAGTGGCAGAGCAGCATTAAGCACTGATCAGTGGCGCGAGAGTTTAATCCGTTCGATCGGCATGGAACCGGCTTCGTTAAAAGAGGACGTGCAATGGCACCTATTAGCGCGTATGGTTCCGTTCGTTGAAAATAACTATAACGTCTGTGAACTTGGACCACGCGGTACCGGGAAAAGCCATATTTACAAAGAGTGTTCACCGAATAGTATTCTAGTTTCAGGTGGGCAAACCACTGTCGCCAATCTGTTCTATAACATGAGTAGCCGCCGTATTGGTCTGGTTGGACTCTGGGATGTGGTGGCCTTTGATGAAGTCGCTGGTATTTCCTTTAAGGACAAAGATGGCGTACAGATCATGAAAGACTACATGGCCTCTGGATCTTTTGCCCGTGGTCGTGAACAGATGGAAGCCTCAGCTTCGATGGTTTTTGTGGGTAATATTAACCAAAGTGTGGAATCTCTGGTTAAAACAAGCCATCTCTTGGCGCCGTTCCCTGAAGCCATGATTGATTCGGCATTCTTCGATCGTTTTCATGCTTACATCCCCGGCTGGGAAATTCCCAAGATGCGCCCGGAGTTCTTCACCAACCGTTATGGCCTGATTGTTGATTATCTGGCTGAATTCTTCCGGGAAATGCGCAAGCGTAGCTTTGCAGATTCCATTGAGAAGTACTTCAAACTCGGAAATAACCTGAATCAGCGTGATGTGATCGCCGTTCGCAAGACGGTTTCTGGATTGATGAAGCTGCTCTACCCACACGGTCAGTTTAATAAAGAAGATGTACGGCAATGTCTTCAATATGCACTGCAGGTGCGCCGTCGGGTTAAAGAACAGCTGAAGAAAATTGGAGGGATGGAATTCTATGATGTGCATTTTAGCTATATCGACAATGACACCCTAGAAGAGCACTTTGTTTCCGTCAAAGAGCAGGGGGGTGGCGGACTGATTCCTGAAGGTCCAGCCAAGCCAGGTTTTCTGTATACCATCGGGCTGAGTAATAAAGGCATGCCGGGGTTATACCGCTTAGAACTTCAAGTGACCAAAGGTTCTGGAAAATTGGCGACATCAGGCTTATGGAATTCAAGCAGTGCCAAGGAGCAGGTCAAAATCGCATTTGACTACTTCAAGGCCAATGCATCCAGAATATCGGGTGGCAGTAAGGTGCTGGAACATGACTTCCACTTACATGTGGTTGAATTACAGAATACCGGGCCGCTCAGCCATCTTGCCTTACCAAGTTTAGTGGCTTTCGCTTCTGGCCTGTTAGGACGATCGGTACAAAGTCAGATGGTGGTACTGGGTGATATGAGCTTGGGTGGTTCTGTGACACCGGTGGAAAGTATTGCCGAATGTCTGCAAGTTGCTTTTGATGCTGGTGCCAAGAAGGTTGCTTTGCCAATGAGTAGTGCGGCAGATATCCCAACGATTCCTGTGGAACTGTTTACCAAGTTCCAGACCAGCTTTTATGCAGATCCGGTAGATGCTGTGTTTAAGGGGCTAGGGGTGGATTAATTTCATATCTGTCTGGAAGAGTTACAGTAGATTGTTTTAAATTCAGTTTCTCAAGTTAAACACCATGTTGTAAAAGCATAATACTGCCTCTTTTAAAGAGCTAGTATTTTAGTGGGGGATTACCCTTCATTTTTTCTTGATCAGATATCTGTTGTATTTTGACAGGATTTTGTTGATCTAAATATTTTTGATACCAAACACGCAATGTTTCAGGAGTACAACCGATTTTAGGAGCAATAGCTGTGATTGCTGCCCAAGTAGAAGGATAATCTTTTTCAGATTCAATTAGTAATTGAACCGCTCTTTCTCTGATTTCAGGGGTCAATTTTACTTTGCCATTTGTAAGGTAAAAGGGGGCAATTTTAGAATGCCGTTGACAATGTATCGCCTTTTGAGTTTGAAGCAATGTACAATGATAAGATTAACCCGTTAGGTCAGGTGGCCTAACTTAAATAAAAATTCTCCGACAAACCCGGTACGGTTCATAGCGAGTATCTGCTTATAAAAATTAGGTTTATTTGATTTTAACATCCGAATTGGGTATATGAGACTTTATGTTAAATGAATGATATAACCCATAGAGAAATATCATCAAATAATGAAGATACTTCGGATAAATTTTTGCTATAAATTATTGTTTTTATATCATTTTCTGAAAGCTTCCAAAATCCATCGGATGCTAGAATATATGTGGATTTTTTTTCAATATCTAAGGTCTTAAAGCTCAAGGGTTTTAACTTTTTTGTATTAAATGACTTGGTGACAATATTATCATTTGAAGAAGACCTAAGTATCATTTCGATACTTTGGGGATCTGTTTGATTATTTAAGCTCATCGCTAAATTATGAGGATAAGTAATCCAACTGATTTGTTGCTCATTATTGATTTTCCCAAGTCTGCAATCACCCAAATGTGCTGAATAAATTTGAGTCTGACTAAAAATAACCATCAAAATACTCATTGCTGCAGGTCGCAATTTTCCCCGATGTTCTATATAAAAATTCTCTGTTAGACGTTCAAAAAAATCATGTATATCTTGTGTAGTATTATTTAATTGAGCAAAGACGTCCTTCAAAGAAAGCACATAAGCCTGAAAATTTTTAACTAGTATGTCGCTGTTTTTACATCCCCCATGACCATCCACTACGTAACAAAAATATAGATTTTCATTATCAGTAAGGTTCCCTACAGCATCGATTCCAAATTTTTCTGGTGCGCTAAGATTCTGACATAAGGAAAAGGAGTTTATTAATATGCTTTTGGCCATTGTTTTATGATCGCTTGAATTACTTGTAAAGCTCTTTCTCTTGAGCCAAATCTACATTGATCTTCCATTATGATTTCAAAATCAGTTAATTCAGTGAGTTTTTTAAATTGGTCAGATAAGTAATCTTTGAGTTCTGTTGGAGCATTATAGACTTCTTCAACTAAGGAGGATCGTCCCAAGCAAATTGTGATGATATCTTCTAAGTCTTTGCTATATAAGGGATCTTCTTTACGGCCATGTAATGCTTCAAACTTGGTTGCTAAGAAATATTCAGGCATTAAGGTATTGATAATTAAATTATTTCCTAGCTTATACTCTACTTTTTTCTTATAAGCTTCTAGATACCAAGAATTAGAGAAGCCTAAAATTTTTTCATCAGTGGGCATAAAGTCTACAATTAGATCTTCCCCTAGTTGGTAGCGACAAGTGAAGTCCGTGTTCTTTTCAAATGGATCTGAACTTTGATAATTTTTAAACCCTAGTTTTCTGACTTTCTCATCTAACTCATACCATTGGGTTGTAGTCTTTATATCTACAATTAAATCAACATCTTGAGTGTATCTAGTTGATAAAGATAAATTTTCTGGATCTAAAAACAGGCTAGTAGTGCACCCTCCAATAAATACTAGGTCTTTGATAAGATCCTCGCTTAAAGCACTTATAACCTGCTCTAGCATCTTCATTTGTGTTAAAGCATTATTCATTGTAGATACTCACGTAATAACTTTTCAGCTATTTTCTTTTCCCTTGGGGAACCTATTCTAAACACATCAATAAGAGCAAAAACTTCATACAGGAAATTATCATCTAACGCTGCATATGGTACAGATTTATATAATGGTTCAACTGCTAATCCTGAAATTGATTGATAGCTTTGAGCGGGCCAAATATAAGGTAATGAAGAAGAATACGATAAATGATCTGAAAGTTTTTTATTATTGAAAACAGTAGGAATACCAATATCAATAGCACCAACTTCTGTATGGAAAAAGTATTGAAAACTGTAAATAATTAGGTCTAAGAGAGCTCTTCTATTGGTTTTCCATTGCATTTCTACTAGCTCTAATCGCTTAAATGGTGAATTAGAGGTTACGATCAATAGCCCTATCTTGATTAAACGCTTTAAAGATTCTGCAACCTCACTTTTACTAATAACTACTGCTTCAGCCAACCCTCTGATTGATAAAGAATCATAAAAAGCACTTAATTTTAAAAAGATATCTAACTGCTCATCTTCTAATTTATCCCACTCAAGTTGTGCTTCTGAATAGTATTCTTTGAATATCTGGTGCTGATTCTCAATAGAGATCAGTTTTACGAGAACTAGAATGTCTTGAGGTTTAATCATATTAAGTTACCTTGTCCTTAATCCGTGGACTGAATTCATATTTGATCAACTCATTACACTATTTGCAAGTATTTTTTAAAAATAATATTAAATAAAAAAGCCCGACATCTTGTCGGGCTTTTTCATGTTTGGTGCTAGGTAGGGCTGTCTACCTAATAATCCTGGTGCTAGAACTTATCGTTATTGTTTTATGTTCCGGAACGTCCTGTTCCTGTATGACTTCATCATAAGTAAAAAACCGCAGCTGCCCTAGCCGCAAAATCCCTAAATCTCTGTGCGCCAGGGCGTACAAAAATGGCTAAAAGTTGTCCCGGTTTTATCCGCAGAAATTGGGGATAGTTGGTGTCTATGTCGGATAACCGCCATTATATTTAATAAAAGTATAAGATCAGGGAAAGTTACAGTTTTTATTTAAAATTGAAGTATCCATTAGACTTATGAATATTTATAAAAGGTATATAATGAGTATTATTAACCCTCAAGAAACCTCTATGAAAGGTTTACAGTCAATCATTCTTTATGATTCTTTTCTTTCATCTAAACTATTCCGAGTTGATATTAGTGGTGGTCATACAAACATTACCGGTATCAACGGTGCAGGGAAAACCTCATTCCTGAACCTGATTCCTATTTTCTTTGGTGCCTCACCAAATGGGTTAATAGAGAAAGCTGCAAACAAGAAAAATTTCGTAGACTACTATTTGCCGAGCAGTCGAAGCATGGTGATTTTTGAATACCTTGCTCACTCAGGTACAAAGTGTGTGGTGCTGTATCGCAATAATAATCAGGGCAAGCACAACTACCGATTTGTTGATGGATGCGCGGAAGATACGCTATTAAGTGAGAGCAGTCTGGAAATCTTGGGTCTTTCTCAGAATGTGAAAGACGTATTTGATCAGGTTTATAAATCTGGCGTTGATGTGAGCCGTCAGATCGACAGCATCCCTGAATATATCTATACGCTGACTGCAGATAAATCACGACTGACAGGTGAAAGAAACCTTCGTGATTTATGCAACCGCTATTCACTGTCTGGAAGCAAACAACAGCTAAAATTCCTGAGCAATCTGACCCAGGTAACGATTAACCAGAACAATGTTGTCTCAAACTTCAAAACCATGTTAATTGAAGCGTATTTGGACAACGAGAAAATCAAAACAAAACCAACCTCTACCGCAGATTGGTTAGCAACCATCAATGATGTGAAAGCCCTACAAAGCCTTCAATCGGAAAAGCAGAAGATTATCTCTGGCATTCAGTTAAAGAATGCGGTCTTAGCCTCCTTTAATGCGCTTCATGCACACCTGTTGGTACTCCGGGACCATGTGGTGAACTACGAGCAGCAGATCAGTTCGATAGAGCATGAAATCTATGCGGTAAAGAACAAAGGGAATGAGACAGTCCGTAACCTGAATAACCAGATTGTACAAGTCAAAGAGCTGATTGCAGTAAAAGAAAAGTCTGCAGGTAACTTTAAACAGGCAATTCATGATATTGAAGTTGCGGAAAGACGTTATCAAGACATGAATATTTCCGTCATGGAACAGGAATATAAGAAACGTGCGCACTACTTCAACGAGATTGAAGAAGCGAAGAAATACAAACAGTTTTTGACTGAAAGCTACGAAAATATCAACCGCGAGTACGACAAGCATTCAGCAGATTTGCTTCGTGAAAAAATGGCATCCAGTGAAGCCCTTAATGCTGAATCTAACGAGGTTCAGGAGGCAATCAACCAGTTGCGAAACCGCTTTGATCTCAAGGTGAAAGAGCTTGAGCGCAAACAGGCTGAACAGCTCCAAATTCTTGATCAAGAAATTTCCAGTGAACGTCAAAGGCTTCTGGATATCCAGTCAGCAGCTATGGAGCGCATGCACCAATCAACACTGTTTACGGATGAAGAAAACCTACAGCTACAGCGCCTCAAGTTGGCTTATGAAGTCAAAGATAATACCTTGTCTGCAAAGTCTGACGAATTGAAAGCGGCTCAAAACAAGCTTAAACAACTTAATTTTGATCAAAACAAGGCGCAGTATGATCTTAATGGATTAAAAGCCAAGCTTGAGAAAGCCAAGCAGTCAGAAGAGAATCTGCGTACAACCCTGTTCCAGAAAGACACCTTGCTACGGTTCCTGAATGATGCACCGAATGAAGATGTGGACTGGCGTACTACCATTGCGAAGGTCATCAATCCTGAGCTTTTCTTCAAAACCAACCTGAACCCTGTCTGGCAAACTGGCGTGAATGCCAATGCCCTAAGCCTCTATGGTCTTGAAATAGACCTGAACAAGTTGGAGATTCCAGGGGAAGCCGACAGTCTTGAGCAACTACAAATACGTCTGAAAGATGCCGAGATTTACACGGCTTCTTTGGTTGAGCAGTACGACAAGCAATCGCATCTGGCTCAGTCCATCCATAGAGAGATCAACGAGACCAATATTGCAGTTGTTAAACTCGAAAATGAGTTAAATACCCTGCAAAACGAGAAGCAGCAAGCCCGACAGGTTTATGACCAGACTGAGAAAGAGCTGAAAGCGAAGAAGGCAGAAGCTACACGTATTGAGCAAGAAGCTGTAAATAGAGCGAAATACGAGCTGCAAACTTTCAACAATCAGATTGAGCCGAAGAAACGTGGTGAGCTTCGATCAGCCAACATGCTTGAAAAAAATGGCTTAAAGGAGAGCTATGATGCGTCCTATGCAGACTTGCGTATCAAGCTTGATCTGATTGCCACAAAGGAAAAGCAGCTAGAGAGCAGCTATCAAGCCAAGATGGATGATTTGACCAACCTGTATCACAGCAAACTGCGTGAGCAAGGCGTGGATGAAAATATCCTGAAACAGGCAGAAATGAAGATCAAGGCTGCGATTGCACAGCACACCAAAGTCAAAGGCTATGAAAGCATTTTGGCTGAGTACGATATGTGGAAGAAAAACCACTATCAGTACAAGCAGAACCATATCGAGGACATGAACCAAGCTCTGAAACTTGTATCTGAATACAGCCACAATCTTTCCAAACTGGAAAGTGAGCTTGAACAAGTCCGAACCTCCCTTCGTACAAGAGTGGACAATCTTGAAGCGAGTGCACAAGATTTCAGGGAGAAAATCAAAAAGCTGGATAAACAGGGGCGTGAAATCGAAAACCTGTTCGATGACGATATCCTATTGGTAGAGGTAGATCGACCTGAGTTTTTAAGCTTCGACAGCTTCTCTCGTGATCTGGGTACGTTGGCTGATACACAGAAGAAACAGATTTATCAATTACGCTTGCAGACAAACGCTTCTAAGGCATTACTGCGCAAATATGAAGCCTTCTCTCTGTTCAAGCTGTTTGAGGAAAAGATGGAGAGTATGGGGACTACCAGTGAAACCATGAACACCATTAACTCCATGTCTACCATCGAAAGCATCATGGACTACGACTTGCCGAAAAAGCATGATGCAGTCACAAACATTTTCCGTAATAAATCGGCTCAGTTGCGTAACTATATTCAGGAAATCCTTAATCTAAATAAGCGTTTAAAGAGCGTATCTACGGAACTGTCTGGTTACCTGAACCGTAGCAACAAGTTCAAGGCATTCACTGACTTCTCAATGAATCTGGAAAGTGTGCTGAATGACAAGAACACCCTAGATCAGCTCAATCAGTTTGTTTTGCAGTGTGAGGACTATCAATCCTTTGAAAACATGCAAAGCAGCTCCATTCCGAGCGAGGATTTCATTCGTTGCTGTGAATACACCTTAAAGGCAATTGAAAGCACCAAAGGACATACTGATGATATCCGCTCTATGGTACGTCTGAAAATGAGCGTGATGAACAATGGTCGTCTTGCCGAGCTGCGTACTGACAACGACTTTACCAGTGCAGGGAGTACAGGAACGTCACGTATTCTGGTGCTGATCATGTTCCTCGCATTGTCACGGAAGTTATGCCCTGATAACTCGACCTACATCCATATCCCGCTTGACGAGATTGGCAACTTTGATGCGATCAACACCAATTTGCTGTTCGACATGATGGACCATAACAAAATCTATCTGGTCTGTGCTCAACCGGAAAACTCAACCTCTAACCACAAGTTTAAGAATCTCTACATTGTTGGAGCCAATGGTGTCAGCACTGTTGTTCCACTGGAAATCGAAGGCGATAACCCATTGCTTGCAGCAGAACCAGTCTAATAGGGAAAAAGTGGAGAATTTTAAATGGCTGATAAACGATTAACAAAAGTAGCGACCAAATTATTAGAAGGTTATCTAATTGACCAGTGGAGTGATTTTGAGAACTTTGAGTTTTTGAATGATGTCGAATTTTTAGATCAACTAAACAACCATATTAGTTTTCTAGGCAAAAAGTGTATTCAGACACCGTGCGGTGGTGGGTATTTCCTGATTTACCTTGATATTGAAAGTGACCCTGAGATCAAAAAGGTCATCACCAAACAGTTTGAGGAAAACGTCAGCAAAATGGAGCCACTTGTGGACTGGCTGCGACTGTTCAGAAAGGCAGGGGGGCGCAATGAACCTCTGATTGGAGGCGACAGAATTACGTCTGGTGAAATCCTGGTTGAAGTGGAGAAGTCCAAGCATGTCCAAAAAGGGCTAAAAGAACTCTCTGCAAAGTTGGGTAAGACCGCAAGCACAGTGAAAGACCAGATCAACGGTGTTATTCAGTTTTTGGTACAGCGCGAATATTTAGTGCCGGTTGGGGTTGTGGGTACTGAGTTTTTGGCAACTTCACGTTGGTCGATTTTCTACGATGAAGCTGAGTACCTTGCCGAACACAATGCGATTGATATCACTCAAACAGATGATGTGGAGCAGGGCGAGTTACTATGATCGACTTCGTGAATCCGGCTGAACGTGGGGCGAAGGTTTTCTCTGCAAACATTGATGCTATTGCCGAAGCAATCATGTTTACCAGTTCGTCTATTCAGGTCAATGAATCAAACAAATCCTTGATTGATAATTTGCTGTCTTGCGATCTTGGGTATCTGGATGCAGAAAAAAACACGCTGCATCTAAGAAACTTCGTCATTGAGTTTGTGAATTTCTATAAAAACAGAAAGAAACGCAACATTTCCGCACCCGACATTAGCGGTCTGATTGATCGTATCAAAACGGTGAGTACCGACTATGCCTTGTCAAAAGTCGAGGACCCGGAAAGTGCCGAAGTATTAAAGGTTGAAGCAAGTGACCTGATTATTGAGCTTTCAAACAATATCAGCGAGAACATGACCAATTTTGCCGATCAGTGCTTTGAGTATCTGTCGCTGTTCAACAACTACGACATGAAAATGCGTAAGGCTGAACAAAGCTTAAAGACTGCCAAAATGCTAATTACGGCACTGGAAATCCTTTCACCAAATACGATGGATGAATTGGCGGTAGGTGATGCAGACTTGCAGAGAGTGATCTCCAAACGTCTCAAGCCAAGCGTGTTTGAAGCCATTGAAGAAATGAACCACAGCCATCACCGACTGGACAAGCAACTCTTTGAATGGAAAAAGGACATAAAAACCCAGGAGCGAATCAATCTGATTGATGCGCTGCACCGTCATTTTGCCAACAACCGGACGCTGAATGCCGATATTGATTTCAACAAGGCACCTGATAGCTTCCGTCGTGTACCACTTATCAAGCTGAAAGCTCGTGCCGATATCTACCTTGAGGATTTTGAGAACACTTTATCTGCGGTAGCTCAGACAGCCAATCAGAAGCGTGTTAAAAAAGATGGTCCAGTTGTTGAAAAAAAACGCCCACCGGTAGAGAAGGCAACGCATACGATAGTGAAGGCAGTCTCACCTCTGGATAAAGCTGCATTTTTCTTCTTTGACGCTTTTGGCAGTCCGGCAATCAATGAAATATCAGCAAAGAACGCCTACATACGCCTAGAGCCTGGATGCAAATTTGAATACTGGATTAGTCGCCTCCTGTATGAGTTTGAACTCAACCACTCAAACCATCTTGAGTTGCAGTTAGTGGGTGAAACGGATGCTAAATATAATGGCAACTACTACATTTCAGATATCGTGTTTCGTCGCAAAGACAGCAACGGAAAGGTGATGCAATGCGCTTAGGGCAAAGAGAACTCTCAATCATTCAGACGGTTTTACAGCTTAAAACCAGAGTGGTGAAGCTTAACAAGACATGGACAATGCTGAACAAAGACATGCAGATCGGTAGCATCATCAAACGTGAGCTGCATCTAAGTGAATCAGATCTTGATGTGCTTCGGGTTCTGTACGGAAAGCATGTAAAAACGGAGCCAGAGGTAACGTATGACTCCAATGCAGACCGAATATCGCTTGCTGATCATCGTATAGATGAAAAGTCTGGCAATGCCAGCGTTTTCGGTGAGCAGCTTTGGTTTGCTGCGATCAATGCACAACTACCGTTAAAGTCCGGTGAGATGCACATTGCACATCCTGGCGTGACAACAGCCGTGTCCTTAGAGCATCTTGCAGTAGAAAAAATCAGGAAGCTGATCATTATTGAGAATGGCACTATGCTTGTACGGATTTCGGACTGGTATCAGCAAGTTCCACTCGAATGGCAAGACAGCCTATTCCTTTACAGGGGGCATGGTAAGAACTGCCGGTCAGTCAATCAGTTGCTTGAAGTTCTGCCAGAAGAATGTCCGGTAGCGGTGTATACCGATTTCGACCTGTATGGGTTGAATATCGCCAATAATTTCAACCTGATCAGACCAGTCTCTGTGATGGTTCCCCAATGTTGGCAAAGCATTAAAGAACAACACCCTGATAACAACTTCTATAAGTATGTAGACCAGTCAGAGTACATTTCGGATTTGTCGGAAACCGAAGGCATGTCGGAGCCGATGAAAGCGATCTTGAAGCATGTGAACTTCAATAAAGTTGCAGTTATGCAAGAGAACGTGAACCGGCTTGGTCCATTGGTGTGTATAGCAATTTAAGGGCACTGTTGCAAAAGTTCAAGGTGTTACTTTAGACTATACCCTAAAGTAACAATATAAAAGTTCTTAAAACTATGTAACATTTAAATGATTTTTAACCATATATAACATGTAACTTTGATATTTAAGATTTATAATTTACGAAATTGTTCATTTTTATCTAATTGGGGCGTGAAAGAGTGAAAGGCCAAAAAGTAGGTTATGTGCGAGTGAGTTCGGTCGAGCAAAATACAGGGCGTCAACTTGAGGGAATTGAAGTCGACCGGATTTTTGTTGACCGTGCTTCGGGTAAAAATACCGACCGACCGAAATTTCAAGAAATGTTGAACTATGTCCGGGAAGGGGACAGGGTGATTGTACATTCCATGGATCGTTTTGCACGAAGTCTAAAAGATTTGGTCACTGAAGTAGATAAACTGGTCAAAAGAGGGATCGCTATCCAGTTTGTAAAAGAGAATATTACTTTTACTGCCCAATCCACGCCGATGGATAATTTGATGCTGCAACTGATGGGTGCTTTTGCGCAATTTGAACGTGAAATCATTCTGGAAAGGCAAAAGGAAGGAATTAAACTCGCCTCTGTTCAAGGGAAGTACAAAGGCCGGGTACATAAATTGAAGCCTGATAAAGCTGAAGCTTTGCGACAAGCATGGAAGGAAGGGCAGTATCCTTCAAAAATGGCATTAGGCCAGGCATTTGGAATTAGCCGCCAAGCGGTATACCGCTATTTAAAAGCCGGAGAGGAACTCAGTTGAAATTGGCGACTATAATTATTTATCTTATGAAAACTGTGGAACACTGACCCGGTACGGTTCAAGTAAAAATAATTATATTGCTGAGGAGGTTCTTATTGAAAGAGCTGAGAAGTTGGTAAAAACTATTGAAGAAATAGCTAAAAATCAGCCTGTAAAATACGGGCTGATTTATTGTTATAACTTTTAAAGATTAAGTTTAAAATAATATTAGCTAGGTGTTGGAATATTAGTAGTTATAACGGCACTGTTGCAAATAGAGATTTGAGTCGATGATGTTCCCTTTAAAAAGTGCTTAGAGACCGAAAACCCTGTTGATTAGACACACTTCACCCTGAGGCTGACCATAATAAAATGACGATGCTTGTCCTTTACGTAGTGCACGCATGACTTCAATACCTTTAATTGTGGCATAAGCAGTCTTCATAGATTTGAATCCTAATGTGGCCCTGATGATTCGCTTTAACTTACCATGATCACATTCAATGACATTATTTTTATACTTAATCTGCCTGTGCTCAATATCTACTGGACATTTTCCTTCTCGCTTTAACCGTGATAAAGCATGGCCATAGGTCGCTGCTTTATCTGTATTGATGACCCGTGGAATTTGCCATTTTTTCACCGTATTGAAGATCTTTCCTAAAAAACAATAGGCTGATTTACTGTTCCGTCTAGCGGAAAGGTAAAAGTCAATCGTATGACCACGTTGATCAACTGCACGATACAGGTAAGTCCATCGCCCCTTCACTTTGATATAAGTCTCATCCATATGCCATGAATGTAAATCTGTAGGGTTACGCCAATACCAGCGTAACCGTTTTTCCATTTCTGGAGCATAACGCTGAACCCAACGATAAATTGTACTGTGATCCACATTTATGCCTCGTTCAGCGAGCATTTCTTGAAGTTCACGATAGCTGATGCCATATTTACAATACCAACGAACAGCCCAAAGAATGATTTCACCTTGAAAGTGCCGACCGTGGAAGGGATTCATCTGCTGTATCTCGAAATAAATAAGATATTTAGCTTATCATGTCAGCCTATTTGCAACAGTGCCTTTTTAGGTGGTTCCGCTAGGGTATACTGAAAATAAACTTGTCCTGTACCTGATTCCAGTAAAACACTCTCCGAAAATATCGAGACGATTCACGGTTGGTTACAGATAGTTTGGGTGTTATTTTTATCTCTATGCTTGATAGGCTTTATGAGCTTACCACAAATAATTTTTCATTCGGTCAGTCCTCGCTTTCATCCGACCAATTTTGACTCAACTCACTCACCAAACGACTCTCATCGCATTTAAAATCAATATAGTGATAGGTATTGGCAGGCAATAGCCAATCCTGCCCTGTCAGTGGACATTTTTGTTCCATATCTTCTGCCTGTGTCCAATCACGGTAATTCATTAGAAAATAATAGGTGGGTACACCTGTGCTTTGTTCAATGATACGGCACAATTCTCGACCTATTTTGCTATGCTCAGAATTGGGATTTTGCATTTGCTCTAAGGCAAAGGCTTCACTTACTGGTTGAGAACCAAGCCACAAACGATATAACGCTTCAGCCTGACGATACCATGACCACACATTATCATAACAAGGGTGATCAGGTTGGGTATATGGGATTTTATATAGAGGAATGCCTTGTAAGGTTACTCCATCTAGTAAAGGCGAACTCCAGCCCCAACGCAACATGTAAAATTCAGATTGCGTTGGTACGGCATAACGGGGAAGAGGATAGTCATGGTCTTCTCCGATATACAAGGTTTGAATGGGTTTACCTGCTAACTGTTCGATTTTATTGTGCATTTCTTGGGCATAGCTGTTCATATTTTTACGGTCAAGGGCATCCATTTCAGGACACACCACAGTCACGCGAGTAATATCATTTTGGCTAACAGCTAAATGATGGTTACGGGGTAATATTTGTCCGTTGCCTTCTAAATTTCCTAAATAACAAAATACATCATGGTCGTGGCTATCATCATCTTCAGCGATACCTGTATATTGGGGTATGATAATATCAAAGGCGTGCATTTTTATATCTCATGCTTAATTTATATTAAATATATTTGGGGATGTTGCTGTTGAAATTGGTTAAAGTGCTGTCTTGTAGTGTCAATTTAACCTATACCGTCAATGCCGTACACTCTAAATATTAATAATACTTAAACTACTTGATATTATAACTATAATTTTTCTTATCATATTTACCGAAATAAGGAACAGCTACATCCTTATGCACTGTATTATTACTATCAGTATATGTAATTACTATAGAGTCTTCGGTGTCAGAATATTTTATAGGATACTTAAATGATTGATTAGGAGATAAATTACCTATATTTTCTGATTTATTAGTGGTTTTATAAGTTAAATTAACCTTAGTTATATCTTCGGAGGTTTTGTTATTTATAATTAGCATCCCTTCTGATTCACTTTGACTGGAACAAGCCACAGTAATTAATGCACTTAAGCTAATTACATACAGTTTTCTTATTGAGATCTTCACGAGCCAAACCTTTAGTTATTTTATTTAATACAAAATAATTCTATGCAAGAAATGCCACTCTCAACTTCTTAAGCCTATTGGAATGGCTGTATTACAAGAATTGTAAGTTTAATATTGAAAGTCTAACCTTCGTAAAATAAATGATTTAGCGAAAAAAAGTTGAGAGTTAAGCATAAAATGGAATCTTATTTTTCACCAAAGGAATTAGAAGATGTTAAAGAACCATTAGTTATAACTTTCATTTTGAGACTACCCTAAATTCTGTGTAACTATCTAGTTTTCTAAAATACTTCTTAAATTTTGTCAAAATGGCTTTATTAGCTCGAAAAACTAACTTTCTATACACCATGAAGTACACCGCGACTACCTAAATAACTCAATATACCAATATCATTAGCCTACAGCCTAAGGTTCTAGTCCTCACTAGGGTACCGAAGCAGTGAAATTGGTTTGCCATAGGCATACTAATCAGAGTATGAAAAAGAAACTCCTCTCTCTGCAAATTCTTGATTGAAAACACTAAGAACCTTCATACTAAAAGTATAATAAATAAGTACTAGCCTTTCTATTATGGTGATGTCGTTCATATTCCAAGATATTCTCCGATCATCTAATAACCCCTCCCAACTAGGATCGTTTATTTTAGGTATAGATTGACTGCCGTAAGAAGGTATTTGATCAACTAAATGACGCATATCATCGAGTTTTTGATTTGATAGGGGTTACCCCAGAATTTGGAGAAAATAGTACGACAAGGAATTTTGTCGACTAATTAATTTATTAAAATCAAAGATTTATATTTTTATGCTTTGCCTGTCTGCTAGAGATTGGCAACATGCAATTTAATTGAAAGATTTTTAACGAAGTTCTTAAATAACAACTACATAGAAGTAAATAAATGTACTTACCGCCCTATAATTTCCGTTTTCTGTGCTGACCCCTAATATAGCAGTTTTTCACTGAATAGAACTCAGATAACTTATCATTTGGTGATAGTCAGAAGCCTTTATTCCCTTAAAATAATTTTTGTTTTTGATATCAAGGACTACTTCTACCACAACCTGTAAACAGCGAATAAAAATCTTAAAATTTAAACCCTAATTTCGATAAGAAGGGTAAATATACTTTCTGCTTTTCACTATCTAATAATGCTTCAGCAATTTGTTCAGCAAACACATCGTAACTTCGACCTGCTTGCCCTTGTGCCAAATACGATGCCTCATGTAATTGAGATATTTTTTTAGCGAAGGCAAAGCGTTGATTATCGGTCATGGTTATAAACATATCTACTGTATGTGGATCACGCTCTGTCTTTTCAGCTTTTACCGTTTTGGGCTTGGTTCTTTGTTTAAATTTAAAGGTAAATCCTGTAATAGTGCGACCTTGCTTGTGTTGCTCATATTCAGCAATAATATCCGTGTGTTCGTTAATTTGACTAATAGCCAAATCTAAAACTCTTGCTTTGAAATGGTGCATACGCACATATTCATCACTCAATAACCCAAAATGATTTCTTAACTCATCTAACGAGATTTCATTGGTTTTGCCCACAGACCGCCATTTAATCAAAAACTCATACAGGCGAATAGCATATCGGCTCTGTAAGCCTTTAATTTGCTCTATCTCGTATTTGGTAAATTTTTTTTCCAATCCTACAATTAATGGTACAACGTCATTGGCGAATACTAATCTTACCAATCCTAAATCATTAACGTAACTAATCTTTTGCACAAAGCGACTGCGGACAAACTCAATTTTTTGACTACCCTCAACAAACTGGGTGTAATTAAATTCCGCTTCAAATAAACCATTGACTCCACGCTTTAGGGCTTCATAAGCCGTATGTTTAGCCACGTCAAACTGTTGCATATAAGATTGGGCATGAATAGTTAAAGTCTTGTTCAATACACTTTCAATATTATCGCCCAACTTACGAGGGCACTGTTGCAAATAGAGATTTGAGTCGATGATGTTCCCTTTAAAAAGTGCTTAGAGACCGAAAACCCTGTTGATTAGACACACTTCACCCTGAGGCTGACCATAATAAAATGACGATGCTTGTCCTTTACGTAGTGCACGCATGACTTCAATACCTTTAATTGTGGCATAAGCAGTCTTCATAGATTTGAATCCTAATGTGGCCCTGATGATTCGCTTTAACTTACCATGATCACATTCAATGACATTATTTTTATACTTAATCTGCCTGTGCTCAATATCTACTGGACATTTTCCTTCTCGCTTTAACCGTGATAAAGCATGGCCATAGGTCGCTGCTTTATCTGTATTGATGACCCGTGGAATTTGCCATTTTTTCACCGTATTGAAGATCTTTCCTAAAAAACAATAGGCTGATTTACTGTTCCGTCTAGCGGAAAGGTAAAAGTCAATCGTATGACCACGTTGATCAACTGCACGATACAGGTAAGTCCATCGCCCCTTCACTTTGATATAAGTCTCATCCATATGCCATGAATGTAAATCTGTAGGGTTACGCCAATACCAGCGTAACCGTTTTTCCATTTCTGGAGCATAACGCTGAACCCAACGATAAATTGTACTGTGATCCACATTTATGCCTCGTTCAGCGAGCATTTCTTGAAGTTCACGATAGCTGATGCCATATTTACAATACCAACGAACAGCCCAAAGAATGATTTCACCTTGAAAGTGCCGACCGTGGAAGGGATTCATCTGCTGTATCTCGAAATAAATAAGATATTTAGCTTATCATGTCAGCCTATTTGCAACAGTGCCGGAAGATGCTCTATTTGATTTGGCAACTACACTGTGTGAAATTTCAGATACTTCATCTAACCAAAACAAAAAATTTGACTACAAGGCAGCAGAGAGAGCGCGTGAGTGTATTTTGGCGTATCCACATGAAAACTTAAGTTTGTCAGATTTAGAGAAACATGCTGATCGTGACCGCTGGAGCCTTTCTCGTGATTTCCGATTATTATTTGGAACTAGCCCACACCGTTATATGATCATGCGTCGCTTAGAAACAGTTAAGTTCTACCTTGCTCAAGGGGAGTCTATTGTTAATGCTGCTTTAAATGCAGGCTTTTTTGATCAGAGTCATATGACCAGACATTTTATAAAAACATTTGGTTTAACTCCCACTCAATGGAAAATGATAAATATTAAAAGATAGCCGTTCGATTTGAACGGCTAATTTGTCCTACAGCAGATTTATTCCATTAAGAAAATCTTTGAACATAAAAAGCCCTGATAAAATCAAGAGTATACCCATCAGCTTATTTAGCCGATTAAACCAGATAGGATTAGCAATTTTGTTGCCTAATAATTTTCCAACCAGAGCATAGGTGAATGGTGCGCCAACAGCACCAAGTGAAATCAGTAAAGAAACTATCAAGATCATGATTCCTGTGATTTTGGCTGCAGGGTACATAATTGTCGTAACAGGTAGAATGACGAGAATGGCTTTTGGATTTAATAACTGAATAAATAAGCCATTTAAGAATGTTAGATGGCTTTCTTGCTGTTGAGTTGTTTCTACATTCGCCCTAATCATTTTTATAGCCAAGTAGAATGTATAAATTGCACCCGCTAAAGCAATATAATGAATCAATCCATGTGGAATAACAGCTTCACCTATATAGCCAAACAATACGAATAAGATCAACATGGCGAAACCAATGCCTAGGTAAAATCCTATAGTCTTTTTTAATTGACCTGTAAGGCCAGAATTTAGCCCCATAAAATTTACAGGGCCTGGGCTATACATAACGCTTAATGTATAAAGAAATATTTCCACAGAGTTCACTCAATTAGATAGCAATAAACATCAAAGAGAGAACGGTATCGAGTTATAGGCCTTAAAGATTGTACGTTTGTGCTGAACTAATTAAAAATTTCTATTTAACTTATGTTCACCTAAAGTTCACTTCATAAGTGTATAAAGAAACTATGTATTGTATTTTCAATTGCTTATATAAATATTAGTCTTGGTTTAGAATTTTAAAGTTCATGAACTATGAGAAAAAACTAAGATACGATCAAAATTGTAGAACAACAAAATTATTTATACTAATTTACAAGCCACGCTGTTTAAGCGTGTCATTAAAAAATAAATCTTTTAATCTCTCCACACAATCTCCACACAATCTCCACACAACATCAGCAATTCATAAACACTGCTATTTCAAAATAGTAGTATCTAAAACCCCCCCTCTGAAAAAGCATGTCAACACATTATCATTTAATAGGTTCAATACTTATTACAACTGTACTTTTAATCGGCTGTACACAAGCCAAAGATGCTGAACAGTCCCCAACAGAAATGCCACCAGCGGTTGTCAGTACCATCACGGTATTACCGCATTCCATGAATTTAATTGAAAATCTTCCAGGCCGTGTTGTCGCTTACCGTATTGCTGAAATTCGCCCGCAAGTAGGTGGAATTGTTGATAAAGTACTTTTTAAGCAAGGCTCTTATGTGCAAGCAGGTCAACCGCTTTTTAAATTGAATTCTGAAATATTTCAGGCAGATGTAAAAAGCAATCAAGCCACTTTAAACCGTGCACAAGCTGAGGTGACACGTTTGCAGGTGCTGTTAAAACGCTACACTGAATTAGTAAAAGTAAATGCGGTTAGTCAGCAGGAATACAACAATACCGAAGCAGATTATCAAAAAGCAAAAGCCGATGTGGCGCAAATGCAAGCCATGTTAAGCAGACAACAACTTAATCTTAAATATGCGACTGTTACAGCCCCTATCTCGGGAACGATTGGTGAAATCTTAGTGACTGAGGGTGCATTAGTTGGTCAAGGTGATACTAATGCAATGGCCGTAATACAACAGATTAATAAAGTCTATGTTGATGTAAAGCAATCAATTAGTGATTATGAAAAACTACAGGAAGCTTTACAGCAAGGTGACGTGTCAAATACCAAACATACGGTTGAAATCCTAAATAGTCAGGGTAAACCTTATAACGTTACAGGTGAAATCCTATTTTCGGATACTAAAGTTGATCCTGATACGGGTGATGTCACAATCCGTATTTTAGCCAATAATGAAAATCAAAAACTTTTGCCAGGCATGTATGTTCGAGTCAATATGAGCCGAGCTCAAGTTGAAAATGCGCTCCTAGTTCCAGAACAAGCGATTCAACATGATATTAGTGGTAAAGCCAATGTTACGATTGTTAATCAAAAAGGTTTAGCGCAAAGCAAGCCTGTTCAGCTTGGTCAACGTTATCAAAATAACTATGTGATCAAACAAGGGTTACAAGCAGGTGAGAAAGTCATTGTTGAAGGGGCTGATCGTATACAGCCTGAGCAAAAATTAAAAATTAAGCAGTGGCAACCTACAAATATTAAGGAAAATGGAGGACAGCAATAATGTCCCAATTTTTCATTAGGCGTCCTATTTTTGCATGGGTGATTGCTTTATTTATTATTCTGTTGGGTGTACTAAGCATCCCCAAGTTACCTATTGCACGATTCCCAAGTGTTGCGCCACCACAGATTAGTATTACGGCAATCTATCCAGGTGCTACGCCAAAAACATTGAATGATAGTGTTGTGACCTTGATTGAGCGGGAAATGTCAGGTGTCAAAAACTTACTTTATTACAGTTCAAGTTCAGATAGTTCTGGAACAGCAACAATCACCGCAACATTTAAACCAGGTACAGATGTAGAACTTGCACAAATTGATGTGCAAAACAAAATTAAAGCCATTGAGTCACGCTTACCTCAAACAGTGCGACAACAAGGGCTGATGGTCGATGCTGCGTCGTCTGGTTTTTTAATGATGGTGGGCTTAAGTTCACCGAATGGCAAATATAGTGAAATTGATGTCAGTGACTATATGACTCGCTATGTGATTGAAGAATTAAAGCGGGTTGACGGTGTTGGTAAAGTCCAAAATTTTGGTGCTGAAAAAGCCATGCGGATTTGGGTCGATCCAGATCGTTTGGTTTCTTATGGATTGAGTATTCAAGATGTGAATACAGCCATCCAAAACCAAAACTTGCCGATATCACCAGGTCGTATTGGTGATGTTCCTGCTTTGACGGGGCAACAAATTACTATTCCTTTAACTGCTCAAGGTCAATTAGAAACTGTAGAGCAATTCAAGAAAATTAGTTTACGTGCTCAACAAAATGGCGCCAATGTTCGACTGTCGGATGTCGCTCGTGTCGAAATCGGGGCACAGATGTATAACTTTGCGATTTTAGAAAATGGCAAAGCCTCTACAGCTGTGGCGATACAAATGAGTCCTGGTGCCAACGCTGTCAAGACTGCAGAAGGTGTTAAAGCGAAAATTGAACAGTTAGGTTCAGCACTGCCTGATGGTATGAAATTCTCTATACCTTACGACACTGCACCTTTTGTAAAAATCTCGATTGAAAAAGTAATCATGACATTGCTTGAAGCTATGGCATTAGTTTTTATTGTCATGTTTATCTTTTTACACAATGTTCGATACACCTTAATTCCGGCGATTGTTGCACCGATTGCATTGCTTGGCACATTCTCAGTCATGCTGCTTGCTGGTTTTTCGATTAATGTGCTGACCATGTTCGGTATGGTGCTTGCGATCGGGATTATTGTCGATGATGCGATTGTGGTCATTGAGAATGTTGAACGCATTATGGCGACAGAAGGCTTATCTCCAGTTGAAGCCACATCTAAAGCCATGAAGGAAATTACCAATCCGATTATTGGCATCACCTTAGTGTTAGCCGCTGTATTCTTGCCGATGGCATTGGCGTCAGGCTCAGTGGGGATTATCTATCGTCAGTTCACCATTACCATGTCGGTTTCAATTTTATTCTCAGCTTTCCTTGCACTGACATTAACCCCTGCGTTATGTGCAACGATGTTAAAACCGATTGATCAAGACCATCAGAAAAAGGGTGTTTTTGCATCGTTTGATCGCAGTTTTGAGAAGCTGAACAATCGCTATGAACGCAGTTTATTTAAAGTAATTAAACATAAAACCCTCGCAATGTTATGTTTCTTAGGCATTGTCATTGTGCTGATTTTTAGTTTTAAACACGTTCCGACTGCGTTTATGCCAGAAGAAGATCAGGGGTGGTTTATGACTTCGATTCAACTTCCTGCGGATGCAACTCAAGAACGTACCCGTAAAGTCGTTGCTGAGTTTCAAAATTATTTAGACCAAGAAACGGGGATTAAAGACAATATGGCGGTCTTAGGTTTTGGTTTTAGTGGATCTGGTCAGAATACAGCGATGTATTTTACCAATCTATTGCCATTCGAAGAGCGTACTATTACGGCACAAGAAGTCGTGAATAATGCCAATATAGCGATGGCTGAAAGTTCAGAAGGTCAAACCATGTCTGTGTTACCACCAGCAATTGATGAATTGGGTAACTCATCTGGTTTTTCACTGAGATTATTAGATCGTGGCAATATTGGCATGCCTGCTTTAAGAGAAGCACAAGATCAGCTTTTAGCATTAGCAGCACAAAGTAAAATCGTGGCGGAGGTCTATCCTGAAGGTTTGCCAGATGGCAGTTCTGTACAGCTTAAAATTGATAGAGATAAATTGCAGGCATTAGGTGTTAATTTCAGTGATGTGACCGATATTATTTCAACCTCAATGGGTTCGATGTATATCAATGATTTTCCAAATCATGACCGTATGCAGCAAGTCATTGTGCAACTTGATGCCAAATCACGCATGAGTATTGAAGATATTCTTCAGATTAAGGTGAACAGTCAAAGCGGTAAATTGGTTTCAATGTCTGAAATAATTACTCCAATTTGGCAACATTCCCCACAACAATACAATCGTTACAACGGTCGTCCATCATTGAGTATTTCTGGCAGTCCAGCAGCAGGTATATCTTCAGGACAAGCCATGACTGAGATGGAAAATTTGATTGAACAACTTCCGAAAGGTGTGGGTTATGAGTGGACTGGGATTTCTCTAGAAGAAAAACAGTCGGAATCACAAACCTTGTTTTTATTACTGTTGTCGATGTTAGTCGTTTTCCTTGTCTTGGCAGCGCTTTATGAAAGCTGGTCAATTCCATTCTCTGTGATGCTAGTTGTCCCTCTAGGGTTGATTGGCGCCTTTTTAGCAGTAATGTTACGTGGTATGCCAAATGATATTTTCTTTAAGGTCGGCATGATCACGATTATTGGTCTATCTGCAAAGAATGCTATTTTGATTGTTGAGTTTGCAAAAGCACTAAGAGAAGAAGGAATGGGTTTAGTGGAGGCAACCGTTGCAGCCGCTAAATTGCGCTTACGTCCAATCCTAATGACATCTTTGGCATTTACCTGTGGCGTTATTCCTTTAGTCATTGCCAGTGGCGCTAGTTCTGAAACTCAAAAAGCGATTGGTACAGGCGTCTTTGGCGGCATGATCAGCGCAACAATTCTAGCTGTTATTTTTGTACCGATTTTCTTTATTGTCGTCATGAGCATGGTTGAGAAATTCTCGAAACGTAAAGCGGCACATTAAGCATCAAAACTGAGAATAAAAGCTGTGGGTTAACGAGTTTAGCCCACAACAAATCTTTCATTTACATCTTTATTTCAGAATTGATTTAATAAACCATCAATATAGGTTTAATCATGAAAGCTACCAATCTTGATCCGAAACGCTGGTGGATATTGCTCGCTGTCGTGCTTGCATTTCTGCCGATTGTGATTGATATGACTGTACTGCATGTTGCGGTTCCCTCATTAACCCAATCGCTGAGTGCCACAAGTAACCAAGTCTTATGGATTATTGATATTTATCCATTACTTATGGCTGGACTTTTAGTTCCGATGGGAACTTTGGCTGATCGTGTCGGCAATCGTAAGATTCTGCTGATTGGCTTGGTTATATTTGGAATTGCCTCAGTCCTTGCGGCATTTTCCCAAACGGCTTCTATGCTGATTGCCGCACGTGCTTTATTAGCATTAGGCGGTGCCATGATTATGCCCTGTGTATTGGGTATTATTCGCAGAACCTTCGAAGACAGTCGCGAACGTGCCATTGCGCTGGGTATTTGGGGCACAATCGGATCAGCCGGTGCCGCCATTGGACCGCTCATTGGTGGGGGATTGTTAGAATATTTCTGGTGGGGTTCAGTTTTCCTGATTAACGTCCCAATCATGCTGGTTGTCGCACCAATGTGCTATTTCTTATTGTCCCGAAAAGAAGCTATAACCCCTGGACATTGGGCATTTGGTCAAGCGCTATTGCTGATTGTCGGTTTGATTTCGTTTGTATATGCACTAAAAGCAGGCTTAGGCGGTAAACAGTCGTTGTTGATTGTCTTGCCTTTGGTCGTTTTATCTATCGGCTTATTAACCATATTTGTACGCAAACAGCTGAATTCTCCTCAGCCGATGCTAGATCTTTCGCTATTTTCACGTCCTGCTATTTTAGCCGGCATTATTATGGCAATGGTTGCTGCAGGCGCTTTGGCAGGGGTTGAGTTAACTTTGGCAATGGAGCTGCAATATGTCATTCGTTTAACACCGCTGCAAGCCGGTCTTTTTATGGTTCCGATTATGGTTGCGGCCGCTATTGGCGGGCCTATTGCTGGTTTTTTATCCAATAAATTTGGACTCCGTCTGGTTGCGACCATGTCATTAATATTGGCAGCAATTGCGTTGGTCAGTTTGAGTTATTCAGATTTTCATCATCCGGGAATCATCGTTCCCTTTATTTTAGCTTCGATTGGATTAACACTGAGTATTGGTTTAACAGCTTCATCCATTGCGATCATGGGCTCAGTACCTGCAGAAAAGGGCGGTGCGGCAGGTTCACTTGAAAGTACAGGTTATGAACTGGGTACAGGACTAGGTATTACTTTATTTGGTGTTTTCATGGCCTATATATTTGGCAGTCATCTTCAAGTGCCGTCAGATTTAACTGCTGTTTTAGCAGAAAAAGCCAGACTTTCGATTGGTGATACCTATTTAGTGGCGAGCCAGTTACCCGTTGAACAAGGTACAGCATTGATTAACGCAGGTAAAATTGCCTTCAGTTCAGCTCATGTTAATTTATTATTAACAGCAGGGATTATCATCGGGATACTCTCCATTGTGGTATTTTTTATGCTAGCTAAATATCGAGATGAGAATTCATTGTGATGAAATTTATTTGAGGATCATCAAACAGAATGGTTAAGTTCAGACATCAATTTATCTTAAATTTATGGTTTAAATTAAGCCGTATTAATCTGAACTTAACACATTATAAATGAGTTGATGTCTTACGATTTAGTTGAATAGTAAAACAGCTGCCACCTAAGTTTTTGGATTTAGAATAATAAATATGACCTTGGTGTGCTTCAATAATTGCATCAATCACTGCCAAGCCTAATCCAGTACCGCCATCTAGACATGATCTAGAGTCTTCCAGTCGATAGAAGGGTTTGAACAGGTGTTTAAGATGCGATTCATCAATACCAGGACCTTCATCTTCAAACGTCAATACCCAATGTTCTGCTGTGGTTACAGATGTAATATTTATTTTTCCAGCATTCGAATATCTTAGAAAGTTAGAGAACAATGCAATAAAGACCTGTTCCATCCTTCTTATATCAACGCAAACCAATTTATCCGTCAAATTTAAAACAATAGTTAAACCTTTAACATGAAACCGTTCATTAAACATCTGCAGACATTTTTCAATACTATTTTTTAAATTGGTCTTTTCTAGTTCTAATCGTAATTGTTTATTTTCAATAAGTGTCAGTGTCCGTAAATCTTCCACAAGGTAAGATAAGCCTTCGACTTGGTTCAATAAGCTTAGGTGTAAAGCTTTATCGGCAATAAATATACCATCGACAATACCTTGCAAGCGACCTTGTAATATTGTCACAGGTGTTCGTAATTCATGTGCAATTGCAGCATTCCAAACAGTTGAATTCTTAACTGATACTTCAAGTTGGTTTGCCATTTCATTGAAGTTCTCAATAAGAGACTTGATTTCATGTGGAATATCATGATGTGGCTGTTTAATTCTGAGTGCTAAATTGCCTTGTTGAATTTGTTGAATAACATCTGCTAAATCACTAATTGGCTGTGTATAGCGTTTTCCATATTTAAAGGCGAGGATAGTAGAAAGAAAAAAGCCTGTTAATAGCACTAAAAACAGCCAGATAAAGTCAACGGAGGTAACTGAAAATTCATTTGAATTAATAACTTGTGTATTTAGAAAACCTATTTTTATCGCCCAGCTATAAACAAAATAGCCAATCATGAAAGATAACAGCGTAATGCCTAAATTGAATAGGCTCATCATGATAATAAACTGGAAGTTAATTCCAACAGAATTTTTAAAAAAGTTAAATTTCATGATTTTGATCTAAGCGATACCCCACGCCACGGACATTGATTAATAAGCCATTTACATCATTTTCTTCAAGTTTTTTGCGTAATTTGCTGATATGGCTATCTACAGTGCGATCTAAAGCATCACTTTCAGGCATACAGTTTTGGATCAATTCATTACGTGTAAAGACTTTATTCGGTGTTTTTGCCATCAAAAACAGTATCTTATACTCAGTTAACGTAAGGTTGAGCAACTGATTTCTTTGACCATTTGAAATGTAAACTTGATGATGATCTGGATTAATTTCAATATTTCTATAACGAATAATATTAGTTATTTCCATATTTTGGCTTGTACTTCGTCTAAGTACGGCTTGTATTCGTGCAATCACTTCGTTTGGGTTAAATGGCTTAATAATAAAGTCATCAGCACCCATTTTTAGCCCCATGATCTTATTCACTTGATCATCTAAGGCAGTCAGCATAATGACAGGTAAATGACTTGTTTGACGGATGATTTGTAGAATTTCCCAGCCATTTAGTTTGGGTAATTTAATATCAAGGAGAATCAGGTCGATAGAGTTGGCTTTTAGGCACTCTAAAGCTTGTTGTCCATCCAATGCACGGATGACCTGCATGTTTTCATTTTTTATGTATTTTTCAAGAATGTCACCAATATCATAATCATCTTCTACAACGAGAATGACGCTGTTTTCGAAGCTGTGCTGTAGATTTGGATACATATATTTTATCTTAGATGAAGTAGCTATGCATTTTAACATTTAATTGTGTAATGGAGATGATTAGACGAGCAGTCATTTATATTTGTAATTGAGGGGTGACATATAATAAAATTCGTTGCATATCAGTATTAATGAACAAAATGTCAATTATCATTCATTTAACATAATGGCTGTTATACGAAACGAGAGAGTGTTAGAACCCATTTAAAGTGTCTATATTCTCACCAATAAAAATGTCCGGTTTCTCCGAGGTAAAATATGACTTTTGAACAAAAATAAGCCATTGTTTATTCTTTTTATTTCCAACAAAATTCCAGAACTCATCTACTTCGAGAGATTCATAATGACTTTGCTGAGGCTGAATTTCATAGGTTGATTCAGTTAAAGTACGTAAAACTTT
>NZ_VPAO01000037.1:0-43264 GCF_013419235.1 Acinetobacter sp. YH12098 | reverse complement strand
GAGATTCATGCACGTGTAGCAGTTTTGAACAAATTCACAGAATTAGGTCGCCCTCATACCCAAGTTGTCACTTAAATTTGAGTTACTTAGGGAAACTCTATCTTTAAAGCCTTTATGCAACAAAGCCCCTGGAAGGCATCGGTTCGATTGCAGAGGCCAATATATGGTTACCCTGCTTTATTGAGCAGTTCAATCAGAAGTTCACCAAATGTGCGCGAAACTCAAAGAACCTGCATCGGCCATTAAGCGAATCTGATCTTGAACTGGATGATATTTTTACCTGGCAGGAACCGCGTAAGGTCACCAAGAATCTGACCCTGACCTATGACAAGTGTATTTATATGCTTGAACCGACAGAGCTGAATCATAAGCTTGTTGGGCAATACATTTCATTTCTGGAGTACCCGGATGGTACTGTGGCAATTATGCATGAAGGACGGAAGATCAACTATAGCGTCTTCAATAAACTGGCTGGACTACAGCAGAATGAAGTGGTTGAGAATAAAAGATTAGGTTCGGTCCTGGCCCATATCCAGCAGCAACATGAGGAATTGGAGAAACAGAATAAACGTTCCCGTCTCAAGAAAAGTATGCCGAGTCGTAAAGCTCAGAAAGTTGTTATTGAACAAAGAAATTTAAATCCTGTGCTTGACTCTTGTAGTTAAAAACAGGACATTTTAAATGGTTTATCGCATAGACATTTCTACTTGGGAATAACAGAAGAAGCCTATAAGTCTTATCTAGGCTTTAAATTAAAGCGCACAAGTTAGATATGATTCTTTGTCCATTTTTCTGTGAGATTTTGCGTCCATACTCATAAGAATATACATCTATCCAACATTCATCCCATATTCGCATATTTTAAGATCAATAAAAAAGTACTTTTTCAGCATTCACATGCATTCTCTGCTGAATTTAGTGCGCATTAAACCCAATCATCAACATATATTTTTTCAAATCAATCAAAGACAAAACTAAATATTCTCAATATGATAAAAAAATGCGTCAATTAAAGTTGAAGAATATGAATAGCAAGACAACACCGATACTCGTTACAGGCGCCACAGGCTATATTGCCAGCTGGGTCATTAAAAATCTGCTTGAACAAGGACATACAGTTCACGCCACCGTACGCGATCTGAATAAGAAAAAAAGCTTTGCTCACTTAGAGAATATCGCAAACCAAAGTACTGGCACATTCAAACTGTTTGAAGCCAATTTACTTACACCGCATGCCTTTGATGAAGCCATGCAAGGCTGTGAAATTGTGATCCATATGGCATCCCCTTTTGTAGTGACCAACTATAAAGATGCAGTAAAAGATATTATTGAGCCTGCGGTAATAGGCACAGAAAATGTATTAAACAGCGTCAACCAAACAGAATCTGTAAAACGCGTGGTGGTGACATCCAGTATTGCTTCAACTTATGGCGATGCGATCGACATTAAGCAAACAGCAAATAACCAATTTGATGAGTCTCACTGGAACACCACCAGCTCTGAAACCCATCAGCCCTATCCATATTCAAAAGTCATGGCGGAGCGCAAAGCTTGGGATATGCAAAAAGCACAAAACCGCTGGGAACTGGTTTGTGTCAACCCAGCGCTGGTTCTTGGCCCTTCACTAACTGCGATGACCAAGTCTGGCAGCGTTGAAGTGCTTGAGCAGTTTGCTAACGGTATGACCCTCGCAGGTGTACCGCCGATGTGGAATGGCATTGTAGATGTCCGTGATGTTGCGGATGCACACTTGCAAGCAGCCTTTAACCCAAATGCAAAAGGCCGTTATATTATCAGCGGCGGCACGCTCAGCCTGCTGGAAATGGGCAAAATTCTGCGCCAGCACTTTGGTCCAAAATTCCCCTTCCCGCGCAACCAGTTGCCTAAAGCCGCATTTAAATTGTTTGGCCCGCTGGCAGGTTTTTCCAAGTCTTTTGTTGAGCTGAATATGGGTTTTCCAATCTACTTCAATGCCGACAAAAGTAAGTCCGAGCTAGGCATCAGCTACCGCAATATTGAAACCAGTCTTGTTGAGCATTTTCAGCAGCTGCTGGATGATGGTGTGGTGAAGCAATATATTCCCTAAATTAGACATTCATTAAGCTAATAACTTGCTCAATTAGTTTGAAAAAAAGCCACCTTAAATAGGTGGCTTTTTGAATTGACGTGTATTGGTTATTTAAAAGTCGAATGTTAAGCCAACTTTATAGGTACGTGGACCACCCACTAAGGCATAACCTGAGTTGAATGTACCTTCCCAATATTTCTCATCAGTCACGTTATCAATATTGGCTAAGAATGTAGTATTTACACCACCCAAATTGGTTTTATAACGCGCACCTAAATCTAAAATTGTATAGTCTGGTAGTTTAAGTGCATTGGTTTCATTTAAGTACTGTTCACTCACGTAGTTTGCACGCGCATTCACATTTAATCCATCTACATAAGGTACTGCATAATCTAAGCCAAGCGTTGCGGTAAAGTCAGGAATACCATATACCGAATTACCTTGATTAGTTACACCATTTTTCACCGCTGCTTTGGTATATTCAGCATCGATATAAGCCAAACTACCCATCAGATTTAGACCTGTATAAATCTCCCCAGAAAATGCCCACTCGACGCCACGTGAACGTGTTTCTGCATCACCTGTTGTGATTTGGTTGACACTACTACCTGTATTTCCATCAGAATAATCAGAAGACATCGTCGATGGTTTTTCAATTTGATACAGTGCAAATGTATTTAACCAACTACCTGTTTGATATTTAGCACCCAATTCATATTGTTTGGTTTGGAATGGCGCAAAGGTGACATTATTGTTGGCATCTGCAACGTTATTCACCGTTACACCTTCAGAAAGACCTTCAACATAGTTTGCATAAATAGAAATATTCTCACCAAATGGTTTAACCACAATACCTAAGCTTGGGGATATTTTATCGTCTTGATAGCCTGTTTTTTTCTGTAAATTCTTGGTGTCGATATCTTGATAACGTGCACCAACAATAAATTGCAACTTATCATCTAACATTGAAATCTGATCAGATACCGTATAGCTGGTATATTTATTATCTAAATTCGGTTTAACCACTGGGTACGCAGAAGGCATCCCTACAGTCGTATCAGGATCATACAAATTAGTTGAATTAATTTTCTCTTGTGTTGCCGCAACATGCTGATCTGTTTCTTTGGTCAAATAATCAGCTCGGACATTTATAGCATGTTTTATAGCACCCGTATTAAACTTATATTGAATACCTGTATTTGCCGATGTAATCGACTCTGATGACCCCGTACGATAGTACTGAGATGTGGCATGACCATCTGCTTGGCCAACGACAAGACGCGTACCAAAAATATGGCCACTATAGGCCTTTTCAATATGTCCTACACCTGCATAAACATTTAAGTCAGGTGTAAATGCATATTCACCACTTAATCCTACAAACTCACTGTCAGTATGACCTTCTAAATTCCTAAAGTAATTGGTATCGCCTTTAGGTGCATCCAGCACACCATTATAGGTATGGCCATGAGCATCTTTGACACCAAATGCCACCATCGCAGGTGATCCACCATTACGATCATCACGTACCGCATAGGCATCAAAATTCAGTTTCAATTTATCGGTTGTATAGTCTGCAGCAATTGCACCTGATGCATGTTTATCTTCCATGCCTTCAATAATGTGCTCACCTTGACCATAAGCACCATTCACACGTAGACCAAATTCTTTTTCAGCACCAAAACGTCGCGAAACGTCAAAACCTGATTGGTAAAAACCACCTTCTTCCATTGAAGCTGAAACTTGAGTTTTTTCTTTATCTGCACGCTTAGTTTTAGCGATGACCACACCACCGACCCCACCAGCAGGCGACATACCTGCAACCAAGGCATTCGGGCCTTTTAAAACCGTTACCGAATCTAAAATTTCAGTCGGTACGCGTCCATAAGGCGCCATACCGTACATACCATTGAGTGCAATGTCATCGTGATTGATGTCAAAGCCACGAATATTAAAGTTTTCGTTTATATGACCTTGGTTGGTGGTAATACGGATACTCGCATCATTTTTTAAAACTTGTGCTACAGTTGACGCTTGCTGTTCTTCAATCAGTTTTTCACTATATGCTGTTACGCTAAATGGCGTATCAACAATTTTTTTATTTCCCAAAGCACCTAGCTCTGTATTGGCTTTCAACTTACCATTTGCAAGTTGCTTTTCTGCAGGTACCTCAACCTCAATCGTCTCAAGTACCGTTGTATCCGCTGCAAACACAGATGTAGCCCCTCCAACACCGAGCAGCACCATAGTTATAGAACGTACTAAGTGTGTTTTTGCAAAATTATTCATCATTTCAAGATTAGTTTTACTTGAATAAGAATCATTATTATATTTAGAATAATTCTTAACTGCATCATAAATCCCGATGATTATATTTTTTTAATGAAAAATATAAATATTCATTTTTTATAAATTGTAGATAAGACAAATGTAAATAATTGTTTTTTTATTGCTTTTATAAAAAAATAAAAATACAACCTGGTTATGTTCAATTAAAGCTCTTAGGCAAACAGATGATTAATTAATATACAATAGTTTGAATTTTTACATGCTTAATTGCCACATGAATAGATAAATCCTTTTACATCCAACGATTATTTAAAAGTAAACAACGCTTTTGCGTTAGTGCCTTTTAGCCAAATTTAAATCTCCTTTTTTAAATTTTTAACAAAAAAAAAGCGACTCAAAAGAGCCGCTTTTTTCTAACCGAAGTTAAACTCAAATTATTGAGCTTGACCAGGTTGAGCCACTACAGTACGGCTACCAGAAATCGTAGCGAATACGCGACGGTTCATAGCACGGCCTTCTTTAGTGTTGTTGTCAGCGATTGGTTGATCCCACGCGAAACCTTGAGTAGATAAACGAGCTGGGTCAACGTTGTATTCGTTAACAAGCGAAGATTTAACAGAGTTAGCACGAGCTAGTGATAAACGTTCGTTTAGAGCACGTGGACCAGTGTTATCTGTGTGACCTTCGATGTTCGCTGTAGCATTAGGGTATTCGCCTAATTTTTCAGCTACTTTAGCAATTTCAGGTTTGTATTGATCTTTGATGTTTGATTTGTTTGTATCAAAGAACACACGAAGTTCCATGTTAAGATCTTCAGTCAACTCTTGAGGAGCTGGAGCAACTGGAGCAACAGGAGTTACAGGAGCAACTTCAACTACAGGAGCAGCAGGTTTCAAGTGACCGCCAAGAACTACGTTAAGACCAGCTAAAGCTGTGTAGTTCCAGAAATCTTCATCGATGTTGTAAGTAGCACGAGCTTCTGTACGTAGAGATAAAGCATCGTTTAAGCGCCAGAAAGCACCTAGACCAGCATTACCCAAAGTACCTTCTTCAGTAGTACCACGAGCTTGTGCAGATGGAGATACACCACGAGCAGCAGCTTCGTCAAATTTGTATTTATAGTGACCAGCACCTAACAATACATATGGCTTAACTTTGCTGTCATAGTTTTTAGTAATCAAATCAGAAGTAGCATAAAAGTTACCGTTGATTTGAGTTTGTTTGTATTCGCTGTCAAGCGGATCAACATCACCTTTAACTTGGTTATATTCAGCTTCGAAACCTAACCATGGAGTTAATTCAACACCAAGTGCTGCACCAACAAACAAGTCGTCTTGTAGCTCAGGACTTTCAGTTAAGTTGCCACGGCTGTTGTTGTGTTGAGAATCTTGGAAAGTGTAACCAAGCATTAATGGAGTAACAGTTACGCCTGCGTTTGCAGCTGCTAAAGGAGCAGCTACGAGCATTGCTAATGCAATACGACTCATTTTCATGGATTTATCCTCCAGAGATAACAATTGTTGTTCAAGCTCAAGCCGAAAAATTGGCTATCCTGAGATAGGCTTTCTTATACCCCAGTTTTTTTTTAAGCTATTTACGCTGAATCATACAAACACTTTATTCTTTTTCCAAGTGCTTGATTAATCTAATCAAGTAAATTATTGACAAAATTACTTACAATTTCCGTTGTAATTCGGTAAATTTTTACTCAATTTTGAGCAGTGAATCGCCTATTGTCACTTGCTATTTTCATTTTAACAGCTTTATCTAAAATTGAGTAATAAAATTCTATACTCAAAATTAATATCGCCATTAAAAACACATATAACATTAGACATATAAAAATAATATTAAATTTTGGATTAAATCAATGCTTTACAACAAAGAAACCGGCTTTACTTTATTTGAACTTTTAGTCTCAATCGCGATTATGGTCATTATCGTGACGATAGCTTTACCACATTTCAACAATTTAATGGCGCAGCGCGAAGCGAATAACATCAAATTGACTATTCAGAATCACAATGCATTCGCACGGGCTCAGGCCACTATTTATCATTCCAATATTGTGATTTGTCCTAGTCTTAACTTTAAACTTTGCCAACCTAACAACTGGAACAATGGACTGATCATATTTATTGACAGTAATAAAAACCGCCAAGTCGACGCAAATGAAAAAATATTGCTGCAAGATAAACTCAATTTAAAATATGGCGATCTGTCTTGGCGTGGGACTTTACACATTCCGAGCCTAACCTTTCAGGCTAGCTCCGGTTTACCCAATGGTTCAAATGGTAGTTTCTACTACTGTTCGAAATCAACGCTTCAACCGATCCGAGCAGTCTTAAGTCGAATGGGACATTTACGATTTGAAAACCCAATCAGTTGCTAATTTGAGAACCGGTGAGTCCAAAGCAGCCTTTTAAATTTGCTTTATTCCTGTTCAATTTTACTTATACTGCTGACGTATTCAAAAATTAATGTATAAGAAAATGGAGATATGTAATGACTGATATCGTCATCGTGAATGGTGCCCGTACAGCAATGGGTGGTTTTCAAGGGAGTTTAGCCGCTGTCACTGCACCAGAATTAGGCGCAGTTACGATTAAAGCAGCCATCGAACGCGCGGGTTTACAACCGACAGATGTTGAAGAAGTCATTATGGGTTGTGTGCTTCCGGCTGGCCTGAAACAAGGTCCTGCCCGTCAAGCGATGCGTAAAGCCGGTCTTCCAGATTCAGCTGGTGCCGTAACCATCAATAAGCTGTGTGGTTCAGGTATGAAGGCCGTGATGCAAGCGGCGGATATGATCAAGGCAGGATCAGCTCAAGTCGTAGTTGCAGGTGGTATGGAGTCAATGACCAATGCCCCTTATGTATTGACCAAAGCACGAGCTGGCTACCGTATGGGCCACGGTGACGTTAAAGATCATATGTTCTTAGATGGCCTAGAAGATGCAGAAACGGGCCGACTCATGGGTTCTTTTGCGCAAGATATGGCAAATACCAAAGGCTATACACGCGAACAAATGGATGACTTCGCCATTCGCTCGCTTAAACGTGCTCAAACTGCAATTACTGAGGGTTATTTTGCTGACGAAATCGTGCCTGTCACTGTTTCGAGTCGTAAAGGCGATGTGATTGTCGATAAAGACGAACAGCCTTTTAACGCCAATATCGAAAAAATTCCAACGCTGCGCCCTGCTTTTGCTAAAGATGGAACGATTACCGCTGCCAATGCAAGTTCTATTTCTGATGGTGCGTCTGCTTTAGTTTTAACATCAGCAGATCAAGCTTCAGCAAAAGGTTTAAATCCGCTCGCAAAAATTGTGGCTTATGCATCAAATTCTCAGCATCCATCCGAGTTTACCATTGCACCTGTGGGCGCAATTCAAAAAGTTCTAGATAAATCGGGTTGGAATGTTGCTGATGTCGATTTATGGGAAATCAATGAAGCCTTTGCTATGGTCACGATGTGCCCTATTGATGAATTTAAATTAGATGCTGAAAAAGTAAATATCAATGGTGGTGCTTGTGCGCTTGGACATCCAGTTGGTTCTACAGGTTCACGCATTATATTAACGCTGATCCATGCATTAAAACGGACAGGTGGTAAACGCGGTATTGCAGCACTGTGTATTGGTGGCGGTGAAGCGACTGCTGTGGCGATTGAATTGCTTTAATGCTCTGTAGACTTCTTTCGCACAGGCTAATTTAGAGGGATTAACGTCAATCCCTCCTACTCTTCAAAAAATTGCGTACTAAAATCCTCCCTTAGCTGAGGATTTTTTTATGCTTACATTTTAGACATAAATTGTTCACATACAGCTCAGCAAAGGCTCTTAAAATAAATGTCGACATAATAAAAAATGGATGACCATTATGCAGCTCAATCACTACTTGAATTTTCAAGGCAATACCGAAGCAGCCTTTAATTTTTATCGCTCTGTACTTGGTGGAGAATTCCTCAATGTGATGCGTTATGGTGATATGCCTACTGAGGATGGCATTTCACTATCCGATGCAGAACTGCAAAAGATTATGCATATTTCCTTGCCTATCAATAAGTTTACCGTGCTGATGGCCTCAGATGTCAACGAACAATTTTGTGCGCAATCCAATCAATCCTTTACCTTAGGCAGCAATCACTATATTTCGATTAATTTAGACAGTAGTGAACAAGCTGAAGCTAAACGACTGTTTGATGGCTTATCCAAAGGCGGCTCTATAGAAATGCCTCTCGAAAAGACCTTTTGGGGTGCGCTGTATGGCGCATTTACCGATCAGTTCGTTATTAAATGGATGGTCTTGCCAGCTTAAAAATGAATAATCACTCATTAAAAGTATTTTGATCAATAAAAAAGCCTCCGAATGGAGGCTTTTTTATTGATCAAGGCACTTAAGCACCAGTTTGATAATGCGCTTGCGGCACTGCAGTTGAAGCTTGATATGGATTGGTAAAATCACCTAAGCCAGCAGCAGCTTCAGCAATATCTTTACCTTCTTTCACTACAAAAGTATCGAAACCTGAACGCTTCATGTAGTTCAACACATCTTTGAATACATCACCTGTTGCACGTAGCTCGCCTTGAAAACCTTGGCGACGTAACAACGCAGCAAATGAATAGCCACGACCATCGTTAAAACCAGCAAACTCGATAAAGATTGCATCTAACTGATCAAGCGGGAATTCATTGGTTTCAGGTGAAGCATCAACCGTTACGAAAAGTGCTTTTTTACCAGACACATTCGCAAGTTGATCTAACTGCTCAACTGTTAAAACCACGTCGCCTTGTGGCAACACACCATCTTCACCAATGACTTGGTAAGTATTGTCTGCAATCGAGCCATCTTTAGAGAGGACTTGTAGTGCTGTATTAAGCATATGCACGCTCCTTAAATGGTTGGATGCCAACACGGCGGTAAGTATCAATAAACTCTTCGCCTTCAGCACGAAGGTCTAGATAAGTATTTAAGATTTCTTCAATGATGTCTGGTACAACTTCGGCTGCAAATGATGGGCCTAAGATGTCACCAATTGATGCATCATGGTCGGCATTACCACCCAAAGTGATTTGATAAAACTCAGCACCCTTTTTATCTACACCTAAAATACCGATATTACCGACATGGTGGTGACCACACGCATTCATACAACCAGAGATGTTCAGATCCAATTTACCTAAATTGTAAATGGTATCTAAGTCATCAAAACGACGTGTAATGGCTTCAGAAATTGGAATCGATTTCGCATTTGCCAATGAACAGAAATCACCACCTGGGCAGCAAATGATGTCGGTTAAGAACCCAATATGCGCACGTGCAAGATTATGTTGATCAAGGATTTTCCATAGATCAAACAAATCTTTTTGCGGTACATCAACAAGCGCAATGTTTTGCTCATGTGTGGTACGGAACTCACCAAAGGTATATTTGTCAGCCAAGTCAGCAATCAGGTTCATTTCTTCAACAGTCATATCGCCCGGTGCAATACCCGCACGTTTCAAAGAAATCGTAACGATGCGGTAACCTTTGACTTTATGTGCATTGGTGTTGATGTTGAACCATTGTTTAAATTTCGGCTCTGCGGCAAATTGCTCTGTGAAATCTTCATCTGCATAATCTTGGTAATCAAATGGTGTGAAGTTCTCATCCATTTTCGCCAAGGTATCAGCATCAATTTTTAACGTTTTGATGGTATGTGCAAATTCAGCTTCCACTTTCTCTGCAAATACTTCTGGTGTTAATGCTTTCACCAAAATTTTGATACGCGCTTTATATTTGTTATCACGACGACCGTGTAAGTTGTATACACGAAGTACCGCTTCTAAATAAGCAATCAAATCTTCACGTGGCAAGAAGTCACGAATAAAGCTACCAATCACTGGGGTACGGCCTAAACCACCACCAACTTTGATTTTATAGCCAATCTCGCCTGCTTCATTTTTCACGATATACACACCGATATCATGGAAAGACGTTGCCGCACGATCAGTTTCTTCCAGTGCTGAAACTGCAATCTTGAACTTACGTGGCAAGAAAGCGAATTCTGGGTGGAAAGTTGACCATTGACGAATCAATTCACACGTTGGGCGTGGGTCAGCAATTTCACCCGCAACCACACCTGCATATTGGTCAGTGGTTGTGTTACGAATACAGTTACCCGAAGTTTGAATCGCATGCATTTGAACAGATGCGAGCTCTTGTAACATATCAGGCACATTTTCTAGTGCAGGCCAGTTAAACTGAATGTTTTGACGAGTAGATACGTGCGCATAACCACGGTCATAGTCCTGAGCCAATGACGCAATTTTACGTAATTGTTTAGAATTCATCAGGCCATAAGGTACTGCAATACGTAGCATCGGTGCATAACGTTGTACATAAAGGCCGTTTTGAAGACGCAGTGGACGGTATTCATCTTCCGTCAATTTACCTGCTAAATAACGTTCCGTTTGATCACGGAACTGTGCAACACGTTCATTAACCAGTTGCTGGTCAAAATCAGTATATAAATACATGGCGTACAGCTAGTAATTTCTATTATAACAATGCACAGCATAACGAGATTTTATCTATCAAGAAAATGCGTTTTTTACATATTTAATAGCGATTTTATTGATAAGACTGTCGCAATTTCACTGATATAGCGGATTTCGGTCCTTTACTTTTTATTTATTAATATATTGAATTATTTTTCTATTACTTAGCATAAATTTACATAAAGAATTTCAGCTAATAAAAAGCCCGATAAATCGGGCTTTTTATTTAGCGATGTAAAATCACTTATTTTTTATCTGGTAAAGCATACGCAACAAGGTAATCACCAAGTTTTGTACCAAATGAACCATGACCACCAGCCATGATCACAACATATTGTTTACCATTTGCTTCATAAGTCATTGGAGTCGCTTGACCACCTGCTGGTAGACGACCTTCCCACAAAGTATCACCATTCGTTACATTGATTGCACGGATATAGTTATCTTGTGTTGCGCCTACAAACATGACATTACCAGCAGTCGAGATTGATCCACCAAGACCCGGTACACCAATTTTCACAGCAGGTAATTGGAACAATTTCGGTAAACTATCACGAATTGTACCAATACGTTTTTTCCAGACCACTTCATGTGTATTTAAATCTACACCTGCAGTAAAGCCCCATGAAGGTTGTTTACAAGGTAAGCCAAGTGGTGACAAGAAGGCTTTGATTTCCACACCATAAGGTACGCCATACATCGGTTGCACGCCTTGTTCAGTACCCGCACCTTTCGCAGTTTGCTCACGGTTTGGATCTGTAGGAATCAACTTAGTCACAAATGGCAAGCCAATTGGGTTCATCACAGCAACTTGACGGTCTTGGTTCACCGACATACCACCCCATTCAAATACCCCAAGGTTACCTGGGAATACCAATGTGCCATTTTCAGAAGGTGGTGTATAAATACCGTCGTAGTTTAATGATTTGAAATACACACGACACATCAACTGGTCAAACATAGTGGCACCCCACATTTGTTTATCAGTTAATTTATCTTTTGGTGCTAAATCAAAATCAGAGAACGGTTGAGTTGCAGAATAATGCTCACCTTTAGTTTGTGGACCACGTTTTACAGTTTGTGGAACTGCTTTTTCGGTGATTGGCACAATCGCTTTACCGGTACGACGGTCAAGGACGAATGCATTACCTGTTTTGGTTAAGACATAGATCGCTGGAACAATATTACCTGATTTATCTTTGATATCTGCCAATGAAGGTTGTGATGGTACATCCATATCCCACAAATCATGATGTGTGGTTTGGAAATTCCAAATTAATTTACCTGTTGATGCATTTAATGCCAACATTGAGTTTGCATAGCGTTCATCTAATGGCGTACGGTGACCACCAAAAATGTCTGGTGTGCCTACACCTGTTGGCACATAAACGATGTCAAGTTTTTCGTCATATGCTAAAGGTGCCCATGCATTCGGTGAGGCTACAGAGTATTTTTGACCTTCACCTGGCATGGCATTTGGATCTTGCGCCCCTGTATCAAAGATCCACAATAATTCACCAGTATTAACATCATAACCACGGATGACACCAGATGGCTCTTTAGTCGAGAAGTTATCAGTTGTTGAACCGCCAATCACAATGGTTGTGCCAGTAACCACTGGAGGTGAAGTTGGGATATAACCGCCCGGATACGGATAAGGCATATCTTTTTGTAGATCGACTTCGCCGTTATGACCAAAATCACTACATGCTTTACCTGTGTCAGCATTGACTGCAACCAAACGACCATCATTTACAGGCAAGATCACTTTGCGCGGACATTCAGTAGAAGTCGAGCGTTTGTTCTCTAAGCTTTTTGCAAACTGAGTGGTATTTGCTGCGTCAAAATAAGACACACCACGACATGTTAAATGTTGATAGGTATTGTCCGCTTTAAGTTTAGGATCGAATGCCCATTTTTGTTTACCTGTCGCAGGATCAAGTGCAATTAAACGTTGGTGAGTTGTACACATAAACATGTCATTGCCGACTTTAATCGGAGTGACTTGGTTTGTGGTTTCACCTGAGTCGTTTTCTGTTGGTAACTCACCTGTACGGAAAGTCCATGCTACTTCTAAATCTTTAACGTTGTCGCTATTGATTTGGGTGAGTGGAGAATAACGTACACCACCTTGTGTACGACCATAGGCAGGCCAATCTTCAGGAGCAATACCCTCAATCGCTTTGGCTGTTTGAGGTTGTGCATTTTTAATTTCACCGTGAATTTCTTGCGGATCATTAAAAATTGAATAGATCATCACGATAATCGCAATCACCAGTGTGCCTGATAATGTAATTTTCGCAGTTTTGCCATTTTCCATACCGCGTGTCACGGCAGGAATCAGTAACCAAAGGCCCAATAAGCCTAAAATATCAAAACGCGGTGCAAGTGCCCAAAAGTCAGAACCTGCCTCCCAAAGTCCCCAAATCACTGTACCCAGCATCAACGCTGCATAAATGTATAAAGAACTGTTTTGAATTTTTCTTAAGTATATTGCTGAAGCCAGCATTAACAGGCCGGCGATAATGTAGTACCAAGAACCGCCAAGGACTGCCAGCCAGATACCACCAATCAATAGAACCAAGGCGAAAATTGCCATCACAACGACGGTAAATGTTCGCATCCCAGTTCCGGTAGATGGGTTGCTCATGTTGACCACCTCTATTGTCGAATGTTGTATTTGGTGCGTGAAACACATTCAACACACCACCGTTTTTATGTCGCAAAGAGAAGTTGTTACAAAAACAATTCAAGGGGAAATATCGTAATTTTTCTCAGAATTACCGAATTGCTTTTATAAGAACTCTAATTTGACATCAATTAAAATGCTGTTTGAAATTTGATACCGCCGACCCACGCATTCTCACCATTTTTGTAAGCACCGACGTGACGGATATATTGAATATTAGGACGAATAGTCAGCCAGTTTGCTGCATGAATACCGTAGTAAATTTCTGCGTCATACTCTTCACTTTGTAGACCGCGTGCATCAACGCTGTTATTGGCAATATTGGCATCATTCACATCATCATTGATACTGATACGACCCAAGCCAATCGCGATTTCATCCTGAGGACGTGCATCGAATGCGCCTTTGTATACCAAGCCAATGTTTTGCATATCACTCACATTGTTGGTGTCTGAGTCATGCACTGTGACATTTACAAAACCACTCAAACCACGTGAGGCATCGTCTTTGTGTGCTGTCAGTTGTTGTTTAGCCACAATCCAACCACCTTGATGGTGATCTTTTTCATTTATTGGGCTATCAATGACATCGGCATCAGCGGTACTGTAGTAGTAACCTGCACGGTATTCACCCGGAAGCTTTTGTGTCCCCACTTTTGGAGTCCACACCACTTCAGCAGGAATAATCGCACCTTTAGAACCATCGGTACTCAAGTTCCAACCTTTACCACGTTTTAGATTTTCAGGGTTGTATTCATAAACCCCGACTTGTGCATAGAGTTCAGGCTGAATGTTATATTTCACGCGAGCAGCCCATTGGCTGACTGGCCAGTTGTACCATTGGTCACCGACCCAGTTACCCACTTGTGAACCACAAAGTGCTAAGTTTTGAAAGTCACAGTCAAAGCTGTTGAAATCTTCACCTTCACCAAAACGACCGACTTTAATATCTAATTTTTGGTCTAAGAATTTTTTCTTGATCCAAAAATCAGTCAAACGCCAAGTTTGACCACGACCCCACACTTCTTGTGTTGCACTTAAATGACCATTTAATGCATCTGAAGTTTGAGACAATGAACGACCATTACGTTCAGTGATATTGATTTGCGCTTCGGTATCTTTCCAACCTGCAATTTTTTCTAAATCGAGATGTGCCCCGATCGCGAATTGGTCCGCATATTCAGTGCCATGACTTGAAGCATGCTTTGCATCTAACAAAGTGGCTAATTCGCCACCATAACTAAAACTAAAATCGTAACCTTTCTGTTGAAGCGCTGTTCGTTGACCGTTCCAATCACCGAACATCCATGGGCTTTCAGAACTGAAAGCATCTGCAGTAGTTGCCGCTTGGGTTGCTGAACCCGCAAACATTATTCCGAGGCTAAGATATAAAGATCCAAGTTTACTCACAGCTATTTTCATTTGGAGACCTATATACCAATTGTGTTAATAGTTCATATAATACTCTCACATTTGTATAATTTATTTATTTTTTTGTTAACAACTCTCAATATTTACATAGATGTTTATCTAATTAAGAGATTTTAAAGGTTTTATTGTTTAACTTATCACCTTTTTTTATACCATTCATAACCAATTATCCGCACCTAAAGTTTTACCCACATGGGTATAAATCAATGCTGATCTAGAAAATTTAATCGGACATGCCAGTTGAGTTTGTGTCATTGTGTCGCCTTCTTGTAGCGGAACTTCAACACACCAATGCCGCTCTTGGGCCAATTGTGAATTTAGAGCTTCGTCCAAACTTAAAACTGGTTCCACACAGACATCTTGAGAGGCAAAAATCTTTTTCCACTCAGCCCATGTTTTGGTTAGTATTTTTCGGGCAATTGCATGCTTAATTTCAGTTTGGTCTTGCGGATCAAATGACATGCCTTGCGTTGCTAAAGCGGGTAAATCTAGAATTTGCGCCAATCCATGTAAAAACTGTGGCTCCAAACCACCTATAGACAGATAGCGACCATCTTGGGTTCGATAATAGTCATAGAAACTTCCGCCATTCAGATGTGCAGTTTCTGCGGCTGTTACAGCATTGGCAGCCAATACGCCAGCTGCAGCCATATTGTTCAATGCGACGGCACAATCGGTCATGGAAATATCAATATATTGTCCTAAACCGCTACGGTAACGCTCAATCACCGCAGCTAAGATGCCAGTAATTGCATGCATTGATCCACCTGCTACATCGGCGATTTGAATCCCCATCGGTGGCGGGCCACTGTCTTGGCGTCCGCTATGACTTGAAATGCCCGATAAAGCCAAGTAATTGATGTCATGCCCTGCACGGTCTTTGTAATGTCCGGTTTGACCATAACCCGTAATCGAGCAATAAATAAGTCGCGGATTAATTTCGGCCAAAACTACATAATCCAAACCCAAGCGTTGCATGACACCTGGACGAAATTGTTCTACCACAATATCAAAATCTGAAATTTTGGCTTTGATCAATTCAATACTTTTCGGATCTTTTAAATCTAATGCGATGGATTGTTTATTGCGATTTAAATAACTATGCGCTGTGGCTTGCCCATTGGCATAAGGTGGCATCAAACGAACTAGATCGGGACGCGTCGGTGACTCAATATGCACAACTTCCGCACCCATGTCAGCCAAATACAAGGTCGCAAATGGCCCTGGGAGTAATGTCGAAAAGTCGAGTATTTTCAATCCTTTTAAAGCAGCTTCCATGGATATTTTTCTCTAATTGTGTAGATTTTTTATCCATGGTAGAAATATAAAATGATTAAAACAATGTCATGTTCAGCCATTTACCTTGATAGTTTCGGCAATTTACCATGTAAAAATGGCAAAACCGCTGTTGTAAATTGCCATGATTTCTTTTTTTAGCGTCATTTAGGTCAAACATTTGTGAACATTAAAGAGACTGAAGGATTAAACATGAGTCGTGATACGATCAGTATCCATTTCGTCAACGCAGCCTTAACTGGTGTGAAACGTCTCGGCATGGATGTCGAAACTTTATTGTCTCATGTTGGCATTGAGGCTGAACTTCTACGCCAACCCAAAGCGCGTATTTCACCTGAACAATACACACGTTTTATTAAAATGTTGTGGATGGTGACTCAAGACGAACATGTCGGTTTTGATATTCAACCGCGCCGCTTGGGTACTTTTGCCATTATGTGCCAATTGATTATTCATGCAAAAACCCTCGGTGATGCACTCGAATTGTCTTCGCAGTTCTACAAACTGTTTGGTGATGAATGGTCGGTGACACTAGAACGTGATAAGCACGAAGCACGTTTAGTTCCTCAAATTCCAAAATCTATGGACCCAGACCATTTCATTACAGAAAGTATGCTGATGATTTGGCATGGTCTCGCTTCTTGGTTGATTGAACGTCGTCTGCCTTTAGAGCGTGTTCACTTCGGTTATGAACGTCCTGAACATGCTGACGAATATGATGCCTTGTTTTTTGCACCTGTCATGCAGTTTGATACACCACGAACTGAAATTACATTTGCAGCGGATTATTTAGATTTACCCATTCGTCAAAACGAAGAAACGCTTGAAGAATTCTTAAAAGCGGCTCCTGCACAATTGTTGGTTAAATTTAAAAATACCAATTCATTAACATCTCGTATCCGTGATGTGCTGAAGAGTCAAATTGGCGAAGAAATGCCAACCTTGAACGATGTTGCTTCAATGCTGTATCTATCGCCGCAAACACTACGTCGTCGTTTAGCCGCTGAAGGTAAGAGCTACCAAGGTGTGAAAGATGCCTTACGTCGTGATGCTGCAATTCACTTATTGCTTAATCCAGACTTAACGCTTGAAGATGTTGCACAGCAAGTCGGTTTTAGTGAAACCAGTACTTTCCACCGTGCATTTAAAAAGTGGACCGGTGTAACACCAGGCCTATATCGCCAATTACATGGTTATCACTAAGCAATATTCAAAAATAGCATTCTCTAAAACCTGATCTCGATCAGGTTTTTTTATTTCGGAAAATCTGCACGTTGTTTTTGACAAAGCAATGGATCGACGGGCGTGATCACGCGTTTACCATCCTGTATCCGATACATTTCTGCCTTGGTCACATGATCATTGCGATCATACTCACAGGCTAAACCGCCCGTCCCCTCATCTGAGGGATGAATGCCATAGATCATATAAATATAAAAACCGATCAAGCATACAAAACCTAAGCAGCCTGCAAAAACAAGCCAAGCCAGACCTTTCAACACTCGCTTCACATTTTTATGCATAAGCAGATCTTCAATATGTACTGAATCGATAGCAACTGATCTTAACCGATCCTCGCTTTCAATATGCAGGTTGATTTTTATCTTATTCAGCAGCAAGCGTTGACCAAAAATATCAAACGACTCGCCCGTTCTCATCATTGCACTAGGTTGATTAATCCGTACACTCAAAAAACCAATAAAAATTTATAGATCATAGGGACAGGATTATGAGCGAGGCTTACATCATTGATGCCATTCGCACACCGCGCGGCAAAGGAAAAAAAGACGGTTCACTACATGCCGTTAAACCGATTAGCCTACTGACCGGTTTATTGAACGAATTACAAAACCGCCATCAATTTAACACAGCTGCAGTAGACGACATTGTACTGGGCTGTGTAACTCCAATTGGTGACCAAGGCGCAGACATTGCCAAAACCGCAGCCATTGCAGCAGGTTGGGACAATGATGTAGCAGGCGTTCAAATCAACCGTTTTTGTGCATCAGGTTTAGAAGCGGTGAATATGGCTGCGCAAAAGGTGCGTTCTGGCTGGGAAGACCTTGTGGTGGCTGGCGGTGTAGAGTCGATGTCACGTGTGCCGATGGGCAGTGACGGCGGCCCTTGGGCGCTCGACCCTGAAACCAACATGGCCTGTGATTTTATTCCGCAAGGCATTGGGGCCGATTTAATTGCCACCATTGACGGCTACAGCCGAGCAGATGTGGATGCCTTTGCAGCAAACTCTCAGCAAAAAGCCGCAGCAGCCCAAGCCAAGGGTTATTTTGATAAGTCTGTCGTTCCTGTCAAAGACAAAGCAGGCGTCACTGTTTTAGCCAAAGATGAATTTATTAAACCAACGACCACAGCTGAAGGCTTAGGCAAACTCAACCCTAGTTTTGCCATGATGGGGCAAATGGGCTTTGATGCCATCGCATTGCAAAAATATCCTGAAGTGGGTGCGGTCAACCATGTACACCATGCAGGTAACTCATCGGGCATCGTCGATGGTGCTGCCGTAGTATTGCTTGCCTCGGAAAAAGCGATCAAAGAACAAGGCCTGAAACCGCGTGCCAAAGTGCTCGCAACTGCATTGGTAGGCGCAGACCCGACCATTATGCTGACAGGTCCTGCACCTGCTGCACGTAAAGCCTTAGCCAAAGCTGGCCTAACAATTGATGAAATTGATCTGTTTGAAGTGAACGAAGCCTTTGCAGCAGTCGTGATGCGTTTTATGACCGAACTCAAAGTTGACCCTGCCAAAGTCAATGTGAATGGCGGTGCGATTGCATTAGGACATCCGCTAGGTGCAACAGGTGCCATGATTTTAGGCACCCTGATGGATGAACTAGAACGCCAAGGTAAAAAGCGCGGTTTAGCGACCTTGTGTGTCGGTGGCGGTATGGGCATCGCAACGATTATTGAGTTGGTATAAGGAGACTAAAATGAGCGCAATTCAATTTGAAAAAAATGCCGACAATATCGTCATTTTAACTTTAGATTCTCCAAACCAATCTGCCAACACCATGAATGCAGACTTCCGTACGGCACTGGCTGAAACACTAGACAAACTGCAAGCTGACGAAAACATCGCAGGGATCATTTTCCGCTCGAACAAAAAAACCTTCTTTGCAGGCGGTGATTTAGACGAGCTGATTCAAGCTACACCTGAGCATGCAACTGAATTCTTCAATATGATTGAAGAGATGAAAGCCAAACTTCGTTATATCGAAACCCGTGGCATTCCAGTTGTCGCAGCCTTAAATGGCACAGCGCTTGGCGGTGGCTGGGAGTTAGCTCTTGGCTGTCATTATCGTATTGCGCTGAATGATGCTAAGGCGAAATTTGGCTTACCAGAAGTGACCTTAGGCTTACTGCCGGGCGGTGGCGGTATTGTACGTATGGTACGTTTATTAGGTCTGCAGAATGCATTTCCGCTCCTGATGGAAGGCAAACAAATTGGTGTCGATAAAGCTAAATCACTGGGACTGATTCAAGACACGGCAGATAGCCTTGAAGAATTGATGGATAAAGCCATCTCTTGGGTCAAAGCTAATCCAAAATCACAGCAGCCCTTTGATGTAAAAGGCTATAAAATTCCGGGCGGTACGCCATCTTCACCTGCAGTGGCGCAAATGCTCGCCATTGCCCCTGCTATGCTGCGTGACAAAACCAAGGGCTGTTACCCTGCACCCGAAGCCATTATGTCGGCTGCGGTTGAAGGCGCTCAAGTCGATGTCGATACGGCGCTCACGATTGAATCACGTTATTTTACTTACCTTGCAACTGGTCAAATTTCTAAAAACATGATCGGCACCTTTTGGCATGGTCTTAACGCCATTAAGTCAGGTGCAAGCCGTCCAAAAGACGTCGCGAAATGGCAAGCCACTAAAGTCGGCATTTTGGGTGCAGGCATGATGGGTGCAGGCATTGCTTATGCCACAGCATCAAAAGGCATTGCAGTTGTGCTCAAAGATGTTTCTCTTGAGGCTGCTGAAAAAGGCAAAGCCTATAGCCAAAAACTGCTAGATAAAAAAGTATCTCAAGGCCGTTTAAGTGCAGAAAAACGTGATCAAGTTTTAGGACTGATTCATGCCACTGCAGATGCTGCCGACTTACAAGGCTGCGACTTGATCATTGAAGCGGTATTTGAAAATGTCGAACTCAAAGCCAAAGTGACACAAGAAGCAGAAGCCTATTTGGCAGATGGCGGTATTTTTGCATCCAACACCTCAACCTTGCCGATTTCAGGCTTGGCCAATGCATCTCAAGATCAAGCTAAATTTATCGGTCTACATTTCTTTAGTCCTGTCGACAAAATGCAATTAGTGGAAATTATTAAAGGTAAAAACACTTCGGCTGAAACTTTGGCTAAAGCCTTTGACTTTGTGCAGCAAATTGGCAAAACGCCAATTGTAGTGAATGACAACCGTGGCTTCTTTACCAGCCGTGTCTTTGGCACCTTTGTGCAAGAAGGTTTACGTCTGCTGTCTGAAGGCGTACACCCTGCCCGCATTGAAATGGCTGCACTAAAAGCCGGCATGCCTGTAGGCCCATTGGCGATTCAAGATGAAGTGTCTTTAACGCTGTCTGAGCATGTTGCGGCCGAGACACGTAAAGCCTTGCAAGCCGAAGGCAAAGACCTACCACGTTCAGGTGCGGATGACGTTATTCAAACGATGATTCATGAGTTCGGACGTAAAGGTAAAGTAGCTGGTGCAGGTTTTTATGAATATCCTGAAGGCGGTAAAAAGCACCTTTGGGATGGCTTGAGCAAATGGCAGAAAGATAATGCTATTTCTGAACAGGAAATGATTGACCGCTTCCTATTTGTACAGTCACTCGATACCTTACGCTGCCTAGAAGAAGGTGTTTTAGAATCGACTGTTGATGGCAATGTCGGATCAATCTTCGGGATTGGTTTTGCCCCTTGGACAGGTGGTGCACTTCAATTTTTAAACCAATATGGTTTGGAAAAAGCGCTATTACGTGCCAATACACTAGAAGCAAAATATGGCGAACGCTTCAAAGCACCGCAATTGCTGAAAGACAAAGTGGCGAAAGCTGAGCAGATTTAATTATTCATTTTGAGCATGCAAATTTTGCTGTTCAATCACATCAAAAGGAGCTTCGGCTCCTTTTTATTTTCCTTCTCAGTCGCGTGTTTGCAAACAAGCCTAGAATTTACGCGAACTCTCATCAGTTTTATGTTATAAAGTAACAAGTTTTTTGATTTCTTTTTATCCGATTGAGTAGCTTGTTATGACAGATCATACTTCTCCTGAAAAATCACCATGGGGCTGGAAAGCACTGATTATCTTCTGTATTTTAGGTGCGCTATTCATGGGTATTTTCTGGCTTGCTGTGACCAATGAACCAGACTATATGCCGAGCCAACAGAAAAAAGACAATACTCAACAGCATGCATTTAAAAATGCCCCTGTGATGTCAGAAGAAGCGTTGAAAAAGGCGCAAGCTGATCAAGCAGCTCGTGAAGCATCTGCACCGACTGCAGCAGACATGCATATGACCGAAGAACAACATGCACATATGGATGACATGAGCCCTGAACCTACTGCATCGAATGATCATGGTCACTAAGCTTTGACCCAATCTATGCAAATAAAAAACGCTTAAAATATTAAGCGTTTTTTATTTATAGCTGTCCAATTTTAAGTATTTAAGCCAAAGCCATATACATATCTTGATGCGGAATACCACAATCTAAATATTCATCACCTTCAACAACAAAACCCAACGCTGCATAAAAAGGGATAGCATGCACTTGTGAAGATAGTTTTAAATATTCACGTTGCTCTAATGTCGCTTGTTGAATGATGGCTTGCATCAAGATTTTACCAATCCCCTGACCGCGATGAGCCTTTAAAACAGCAACACGGCCGATACTGTTATTTTTCAACAAACGAGCAGTTGCAACAGCTTTCATCCCATCATGAACAATAAAATGCAGTGAAATCGCATCTTCTGCATCCCACTCATCCGCGGGCGATATCTGCTGTTCTAAAATAAAGACCTGTTCACGTATCGGTCGAGCTGCAGATGCCAGTTGCTCCCACGGTCCGAATTGAATATTTAACTGCTGCATCCCTTCATCCTTTAGCATTTACAGCCAATATCTTGCTGGTCCCATTGATCATTCAACAATAATTCTAACGAATGCTTTTGAATGCCATACATGTCTTTTAAAGCTTGAATCTGTGCCAATACCGCTTGATCAGGTTCGACATAGTCTGCACGTTTGGTTGCCAAGATCATTTTATTTTTACTGGTATGTTCAAGTGCCACAAATTCAAAGACTTTGGTTTCATAACCATATGCTTTTAATAAAAGTGCACGAATCGTGTCAGTAAGCATCTCTGCTTGCTGGCCTGCATGAATACCAAATTGCAACATCGGTGCAAGTACTTGCGGCGCTTTCAATTGCGGACGCAGTTCTTTATGACAACACGGCGCACACATGATCATTTGCGCATTTAATCGAATACCGGTATGAATCGCAAAGTCCGTTGCCACATCACAGGCGTGCAGCGCAATCATGACATCTAAGCGCTCAGGCGCATATGTACGCACATCGCCTTGGAAAAAATCGAGTTTGCTAAAATTCGACTGCTGCGCAACGCTTTGGCAAAATTCCACCATTTTCGGATTCAGCTCAACCCCTGTCACTTTAGGCACTTGCTGGTGTTTTGCTAAATAATCATATAGTGCAAAAGTCAGATAGCCTTTACCTGAACCAAAATCCACGACATGTAGAGATTGATCGGTCTCTTTGATCTGACTTAAAGCACCTGAAAAAATTTCTACAAATTTATTAATTTGTTTCCATTTACGCGCCATGCTCGGAATAATTTGTGCTTTGGCATCCGTAATGCCCAATGGCTGTAGAAAGAAACTGTCTTGATCGACATAGCGATGTTTTGCTCGATCATGCCCTTGCTGCTCCGTAGGATTTTTCCCTAAAGCAGGCTGCTTTTTGCTAATGCTTAGCATGGCTTTCTTTTTATTTCGCAGATTCAAATCCCAAGTGCAACACATTTGTAGTTAGTTGAAAAAGTTAGGTGTATTCATAGAATCATTAGACTTTTTCAACTCGCAATTGGAAAGCACACAATGAAGAAATACACCCAACTTTCTCAAGATGAAAGATACGAAATTTATGCTACTTTGAAAAGTAAAAGTTCAATCGCTACCCTTGCTCGGGAATTAGGACGTTCACGATCAACCATCTACCGTGAATTAAAAAGAAATACTGGGCAACGTGGATATAGAGCTCAACAGGCAGCTAAATTTGCAAGTCAAAGACGGTACCGTCCTTCATCATCAATGACAGCATTTGCCTTCGCTTATATTGATTATTTGATTGGTTTGGACTGGTCACCCGAACAAATTTCAGGTGCTTTAACACAACGCGGTTGGCTGGATGTACCTTCACATGAGTGGATTTACCAGTACATTTATCAAGATAAATCAAAAGGCGGTAAACTTCATCTACATTTAAGGCATCAGAAGAAATATCGAAAACGCGGTTACAAAAACACGGATCGTAGGGGTCAAATCATTGATAAAACAAGTATTCACTGCCGACACCAGGTCATTGATCAACGACAACGTTTAGGAGATTTCGAAGGTGACACGGTGATTGGTAAACATCATAAAGGTGCTTTATTGACTCTCGTTGATCGAAAGAGCCTGTATGTACATATTGTTCATTTAGGGCCAACAAGAGCATCCTCTCAAACGATTACTTGTGCATTAGATCGTTTACAAATGAGCCATGCTTATAGTGTGACATTTGATAATGGCAAAGAATTTTCCGAACACAAAAGAATTACTGATGCTGGCATAAAGACGTATTTTGCTGATCCTTACAAGTCTATTCAGCGAGCTAGAAATGAAAATACGAATGGTTTAATCCGTCAATATCTGCCAAAATCATCATCGTTTGATGGCGTGTCAAACGAACAAATAGAGCAGATAGAATTTGCACTCAACCATCGTCCTAGAAAAACACTAGGTTGGTATACACCGAGTGAAGTTATGGCTGGTTTTTATACTGTTGCACTTGCCGCTTGAATCCGCCTTTTTCTTAAGCTGAATTTCTTCATCTAAGGTCATCAGGTTGGCTTGCTTACAACAACTCAATAAACTTTCGACTTGTTGATATGCAGATGCGATTGGATAATTTTTGGTGATATCTTGAGTTTTGTAACGATATAAACAGCTGAGAAATGACTCACCTTGCAGCGAAATGACTCGCAAGGTCATTTTTTCTAATTGGTCTAATTCACCTTTATACTGACTCAAAATCATGCGATCAAAACGCTGTGTTTCAATGGCTTGCTGAAAGGCTGCTAAAAATTGCTGCTCTTGCGTAGAGGGAGAAGCCAATGATGACATAATATAAACCTAGATAAATTTGCAAAACAATTTTAAATCTTCTTACACCAAAAGCAAAATTGAATTACTATACATGTGTATATTTAAATTATTATAAAAGATACGTTATGAATCCTCCCCATCTTTTAGCTTATGACCAAGCTGAAGAAAGACTGAATTTCTATACCCATGCTTTCGGTGCAGCGTTGTCGGCCATCGCAGGTATCCTACTGATTTTAAAAGGATCATATCTTCCAACTGGAAAATGGCTTGCACTTTGGGTGTATGCATTCAGTATGCTGTTATTGTTTTCAGCCTCGAGTCTATATCACTTCGCAGAATCTCCTGAGCGCCGTGGTTGGTACAAAAAACTCGACCATACCGCAATCTATTATTTAATTGCAGGTACTTACACCCCGTTTCTGGCAATCGCATTGCCTACCGCAAAAGCGCATTATTTACTCATTGCACTGTGGGTCATTGCTGCAATTGGAACACTATTCAAATTAATTTTCATTCATCGTTTTCAAAAGATTTCGTTGATTGCTTATTTGGTGATGGGATGGCTTGCAGTACTGGTAATGGATGATATGCAACGCTTTTTATCTGATCAAGCTTTAACCTACCTGATCATTGGCGGGCTATCTTATACAATCGGTGCATTGTTTTATGCCTTAAAAAAGGTAAGATATACACACGCTATCTGGCATATTTTTGTATTGATAGGTGCAGGATCACATTTCCTGTCGATTTATCTCTACGTGATATAACCCACTGACACTGCATTCTTTAGTGACCCTAATTCCGCAGTTCGTAAGTTGGTATTTCGTATTTTTTTAAGAAATTACGCCTTTTTTAAAAAGATTACGCTTTTAAAACTAAGTTCAATTATTTTTAGTAAGTGTAAGGTCCACCATGGCGTCTTCAAGTGCTGCTGCCACTGAACAGCAACCAACAAATTCAAAATTCCGCGTACTTACAGCAAGTCTTGTAGGTACCACAATCGAATTCTTCGATTTCTACATCTATGCAACTGCGGCTGTAATTATCTTCCCGCATCTGTTCTTCCCTGCAAGTACAGATCCAACAACCGCAACAATTCAATCTTTAGCAACGTTTGCGATTGCCTTTATTGCTCGCCCGATTGGTGCAACATTCTTTGGCCATTTAGGTGACCGTATCGGTCGTAAAGCCACATTAGTTGCCGCTCTCCTCACCATGGGGATTTCTACAGTATGTATCGGCTTGCTTCCAACCTATGCTCAAATTGGTATCGCTGCTCCGCTCATGCTTGCACTTTGTCGCTTAGGTCAAGGTCTTGGTTTAGGTGGTGAATGGTCAGGTGCCGTGCTGCTTGCAACTGAAAATGCGCCAGAAGGCAAACGTGCTTGGTATGGTATGTTCCCTCAATTGGGCGCGCCAATCGGCTTTATTCTTGCAACAGGCTCATTCTTGACCTTAGGTCACTTCATGTCTGAAGCTGAGTTTATGCAATGGGGTTGGCGTATTCCATTCATTGCAAGTGCGCTATTGGTTATTGTCGGTCTGTGGATTCGTTTAAAATTACATGAAACACCAGCGTTCCAAAAAGTTTTGGATAAGCAAAAAGAAGTAAATATTCCGTTCAAAGAAGTGATCACTAAGCACTGGGGGATGTTAATTCTCGGTACGATTGCCGCGATTTGTACATTCGTTGTGTTCTACTTAACCACAGTATTCGCTTTACAATGGGGTACAACCCAGCTTGGTTACACACGTGAAGAATTTTTAAAACTTCAACTGGTTGCCACACTTTGTTTCGCTGCCTTCATTCCACTTTCTGCTGTATTTGCTGAAAAATTTGGTCGTAAAACGACTTCGATTGCGGTATGTGTTGTATCTGCATTGTTTGGCTTAGTCTTCTCAAGCATGCTTGAGTCTGGCAGTACTGCGATGGTGTTCTTATTCCTATGTATCGGTCTTGCGATCATGGGTTTAACCTATGGTCCAATTGGTACGGTATTGTCTGAAATCTTCCCAACGTCTGTACGTTACACAGGTTCAGCTTTAACCTTTAACATGGCTGGTATTTTTGGTGCATCTTTCGCGCCATTGATCGCAACTAAACTTGCAACTGGCTATGGTTTATATGCAGTAGGTTACTACCTAACTGCGGCATCAATCCTTTCATTGATCGCGTTCTTAATGATTCGCGAAACTAAAAATGATGATGTGAATAATCAGGTTTAATCTGCACATAATAAAAAAGCCAGCACATATTGCTGGCTTTTTTATGTCTCAAATTGAGTCAATGAACTGATGAATACTCTATAGTTGACAGCATTTTAAATAATTAAATTCATGCATGCAGCTTAGATCCCACTGAGTAGCAATACACATCTTATGTTGCAAGACACGGTCATTCACTCAACTTCAAACTACAAATGTTTAATGGCACGGTTCAATTTTATTAACAAAACAAGGTTTGTAGCTCTACATCAAGAGGTACAGTCACCAAACGGTTAGTGATAATGAACGGTAGTTTTTGATTAAACCAACTCGATAATATCAATGGTCGGTGGCACAAGAAAACGAAAAGGCACCCCAACCATGCCCGTACCAACAGTGACAAAGACATCTGCATTATCATGCTGATATAGCCCTTTTTTATGACCTAAAATCGACACTTTTTTCATTACATAATCGGTCAACCATGGCAATTCCACTTGTCCACCATGTGTATGACCCGACAACATCAATGGTCGTCCCGGAAGTTTAGGTACCATATCGACGGTATCTGGATTATGCGACAAAATGATCCAAGGCTTATCTTGTGGCAATTCTGGCAAATAGCGCATATCGGCTTTACCTGCCCACAAATCCCCAACGCCTAATAAGCGAAACTCATTAAATTCCACCACTTGCCCTTCGATATCCACCACATGATTACTTTCTAATGCATGTTTTAACAGCGCTTGAATAGGCGGACCGGGATATTGCTCATCATGATTACCATTCACCGAATAAATTGGAGCAATAATTTTTTTCAGTACAGCCAATTCTTCAGCTAACTTATTTTCTGGCTCGTAAGTCCAATCCCCTGCAACCACGACCAAATCAGGATTTTGCGCATTGATTTTATCGACGATCATTTTTAACTGACGTTCATGACCTGAAAATAAACCAATGTGTAAATCACCAATTAAAGCAATGCGAACTGGCTTTAATAATTGTCGTGTTTCGTTTAATTGATATTGGCATTTTTTCACCTGAATCATGTGCGGCTCGATAAAGCGGGCATAGCACAAAAGCCCAGTAACAGCACCGACAAAAATCGCTTCATGCAGTGAATAATAGCCACTCCAGCCTGCATAAAAGCTAAAGAAGAATAAAGGGATAAGTAAATAAGAAAGATAAAATGCCAACAAATGTACGAAAGCTTTAAATGGATGAATCGTTTCCGTGCGCGACTGACTTAGCCAAGCTTGGGAAATTGCCCAAACGCCTAACACAGCCAATCCGATATAAAAATACATCACTACGGAATCTAATTCCCACATACATTTGCTCTACAATTTGTTTAACAAGAAAACTCGGTCATTGTATTTATCTTTTCACAGCTGACACTTATACTCAAATCAAATTTTTTAGTATGTCTAACAGTATGAACTTAGCTACACTGAAACAGCAAAATTTGCCCTTCATACACAACCACGCTAAGGCGGTTTTGCTGAGTTGTAGCCTTGTTTTGACTTTATCTGCATGTAGTACCTTGCCTAAACAGCAACCACAACCTGTGGAATATGCCTTTAATACCCCTACAGACGATACTAGCCTCGCCAAAATTGTGCTGCCGCTACGTGAACAAAATCCAGACTTAACCGGTTACCACGTTCTTTATGACCCATTAGAGGCCTTAGCGGCTCGGATTGAGCTGATTAATAAAGCCGAAAAAAGTTTAGACCTACAATACTATATTTGGGATAACGACAAAATTGGTGCTTTGGCCCTACATGCCATGATCAAAGCTGCAGATCGTGGGGTCAAAATTCGTTTATTGGTCGATGACAACAATGCCAAAAAAATGGAAGGCATTTATATGGCACTCGACCAACATGCCAATATTGATGTCAAACTGTATAACCCCTACCGCTTCCGACATTTCCGCCCTGTCGATATGGTGCTGGATCTAAAACGCATCAACCGCCGTATGCACAATAAAAGCTTTATTGCAGACAATCAGATCGCACTGATTGGTGGTCGCAATATGAGTAACCAATACTATAACGTCAGTGATAACTATCAATTTTCCGATGTTGACGTCATGCTGGTCGGTGCGGCATCCGATGAAATCATTCATTCTTTTGACGAATATTGGAATGATGACTATGCCTTTCCAGTACGCCAATTGGTTAATCCACGCCACTATAGCTTGCGCTTTGACAGTCTCAAACAACAACTCGATGACTATAACCAAGAAGCCACTGTGGTCAATTATTTGGACTTAGCCAATCGTTCACATGCCTTTGATGACTGGCTCAATAATAAAATCCAATTTGACTGGGTCAAAGCCGAAGTCGTCAAAGACTCCCCGAGCAAAATCAAATCTAAAGCCAAAAAAGAAGAGCACCTTAACTTTCAGCTCCTCAACCGTTTAGATAAACCGGAACAAAGTGTCGATATCGTTTCAGCCTACTTTGTCCCAGAAAAAAAAGGGGCTGAACGCCTAAAAAACCTTCGTGCAGATGGCGTAAAAGTCAGAGTCTTGACCAACTCATTCCAGGCCAATGACGTACCATTGGTTCATGCTTTTTATAGCAAATATCGTCAAGATCTCTTGGAACACGACGTTCAACTCTATGAATTTCTCTCTAGACCTGATGCAGAAAACCTCAACACCAATACCAAAGAGTTGGCGGAAAAATCTAAAGTTAGTCTAAAAGGTTTAAGCCGTTCAAGCCTGCATGCCAAACTGATGGCAATTGATGAAAAACAAGTCTTTATCGGCTCATTTAACTTTGATCCACGTTCAGCATATTTAAATACTGAAATTGGGGTATTACTGAATAGCCCACGCTTAGCCAAAGCCGTCCACTACACCATGGATGAAAATTTAAGTAAATATGCCTATAAGTTGGTGCTCAATGCAGACCAACAAATCAATTGGAAAATTAAGCTGTCAAATGGTCAAACGCGTATTTATCCACGTGAACCGAAAATCAAGTGGTGGCAAAAAGCGGGGGTGAAATTTATCTCTTGGTTGCCGCTCGAAGGCTTTATGTAAGGATTGTGCTGCAAAGGCATCCCCTGCAGCCTGTATCATTAAATTATTTAGCTTCAACTGGAACTGGCGCTTTAAGAACTTTGGCTTGAAGCTCTGCTAATCCCTGATTCATTTTTTGCTGCACTTCTTGCGTCAAGCTTTCAACAGTATGACCTGCCGAATCAATTGCGGGCAATGTCATCAGATGCGCGGTGACATTCGGCATTTCTAAGACATTTTTGACATGTCGATCAAAGCTAATGTCTCCGACATAGGGCGCAATATTATCGAGTTCACCGTCCTGATTCACATAGCAAATTAAGCAAATTTGGACTGGACGCTCAGCTTCAATCGCTGCACCTAAAATACGACCATGAATTTTTTTAATTTTGCTGCCATCCGAAGTCGTGGCTTCTGGGAAAAAGAGTACCGGCGTATCTTGTTTTAAGAAGCCCGTAATTTGTTCTTTAATTTTAATCGAGTCGCCAGAGCCACGCTTAATAAATAACGTGCCACCGCCTTTCGCCAAATTACCGAATACTGGCCATTTTTCAATTTCAGCTTTAGCCAAAAAGAAAACACGTGCACCTGAACCCAAAACTGCAACGTCTAACCATGAAATATGATTACTTACCCAAAGGGCGGGTTGACGTAGAATTTCACCATGTACTTTGACTTCAAGATTAAATACTTTGCATAACTTGCGACAAAAATACTGCACATAGCGGGTATTTTGCGGGTTATTCGGGTCTTTATACAATTGATGACGATAAACCAAATAAAAACCCTGCGTCACAGCAACGGCTGCTGCACCGACTTTTTTACAATACAAATAAAATTTTGAAAACACATTAATTTGCGGTGTATTGACGATTTGAGGTTGATTCATAAACGGTTCACTAAAATGACACGGTGCCACAATTTGGCGTAAATTTTCATCATCATATACCGAAGACAGTTTTTTTGCATTGATCATAAAAACCGAAGTCGAAGATAATATTTTTCCATTTTAATCGTTTTTAAAAATCAAATATCATTTTTATATCGATTTTAAAGGTTATGCATTATGAATCACTCACATTCAGATACCCCTCCTATTTCTTCATGGCAAGCTTTAAAAGCCATTGCTGGTTTTTCACTGATATATATGAGTGTGCTTTTTTTACTGGCACTGAGCTTTCACAGCTTTCTCTAATTGAATAGTACAACATACAGCAACTTAGCCATTAATCCCTCACTTAGATTAACCCTCGCACTCCATTTTCGCCTAAAATGAATCTTTAAACAGGAGTGTGTGCTGAGTGGAAAATTTAAATCAACATCAAGCGAGCGGTGAACGCGTAATTTTAGTCAGCGTAGCAGTACAAATGCTCGCAGACCTTGATGCCGAAGAATTTCACTTACTAGCTCAATCTGCAGGTGCCAATATTCTGCAGCATGTGCATGCTCAGCGTATTAAGCCTGATGCCAAATTATTTATTGGCTCAGGGAAGGCGGAAGAAATTGCAGAAGTGGTTGCAGAGCATGAAGTAGAATTGGTCATCTTTGACCATGCCCTCACCCCTGCCCAAGCACGTAATCTTGAACGCATCATGCGATGTCGTGTGGTCGATCGCACGGAATTAATCTTAGATATTTTTGCTCAACGCGCACGCACCTATGAAGGTAAATTGCAAGTTGAGTTGGCCCAATTACAACATATGGCTTCACGACTGATTCGTAGTCGCGGCGATCTCGATAGCCAAAAAGGCGGGATTGGCTTACGTGGACCGGGTGAAACCCTGCTTGAAACCGACCGTCGTCTACTCAAGCTCCGCATGGGACAACTCAAAGCAAAACTTGAGAAAGTCCGCCAAACACGTATGCAAGGTCGTGTGGCACGTCAAAAAGCCGCAGTTCCGACCGTGTCATTGGTCGGTTATACCAATGCGGGTAAATCTACCTTATTTAATAATTTAGCAAAAAGCGATGTCTATGCAGCAGACCAACTGTTTGCGACGCTTGATCCAACCTTACGCCGTCTACATTGGGATGGCATCGGCAACTTAGTGCTCGCTGATACCGTAGGTTTTGTGCGTAATTTGTCGCACTCATTGGTCGAGTCCTTTAAAGCCACCTTAGAAGAAACCTTGGAGGCGACCTTATTGTTACATGTCATTGACTCCAGCAGTCCAGACATGATGGAACAAATCGAGGCTGTCGAAAAAGTACTGAAAGAAATTGGTGTCGATGTTCCGATTCTGCGCGTTTATAACAAAATTGATGTCAGTGGTGAAGATCCTAAAATCATCTATGGCAAGCCTCATCAGCCGGAACGTGTTTATGTCTCAGCGCATAGTGGTAAAGGTCTACCCTTATTACGCCAAGCGGTTCAAGAATGCTTAATGGGTCAAATTCAAAGCTTTGAAGTCCATCTAAAACCGGCTTATGGTAAATTAAGAACACAACTGTATGCGCTCAATGTGATCCAAAATGAAAGTTATGATGAACAAGGCAACTTAATTTTGCATGTCATCATTGCCCCACATAAGTTAGAACAACTGATTAAACAGGCGCATTTACCCATTGATGAAATTTTGGGAACACGTGCGCAACAATTCCAACATCCTCTTGAAGAATTTGAAATTAAAGATTAAATCGGTTAAAACTTGATTTGTATAATTTTAACGAAAGACAAAAATGGACTGGATCAAGCGCATCGACTGGAAAGCCTGGATAGGCACTCTTGCATTAATTATTATTTTCCGTGAAGGCGCGGTCTGGGTCATGAAGCAATTCAATCACCCAGAATTAGGCAATCTGGTCGGTTTGATTGGCCTCTTGATCGTGCTTTCATTTTGGAGAAAATTCAACAAAATTCCAGCCAGTTTGGTCGATACCAATAATAAAATTATGAAAGAAAGTGCCTTTGCCTTCCTACCTATTAGTGCGGGCTCATTGCTAATGATGATGCATTTAGGCGATGAAATTCCGATGTTTTTGATTGTTCTCTTTGTCAGCACCCTCATACCGCTGTGGGTCTACGCAAAAATGTCTAAGAAATGGCTATAGGAGAATCAACATGCTTTCAATCATCTCTGGATTCATCATTACCTTGATCGCCTATCTTGTCGCAAAACCTATTAATAAAAAATTACCGCAAATCCCCGTGATTGTGATTGGGATGTTTTTCGTCATTGGTATGCTCTATCTGTTTGGCATTTCCTATGAAAGTTATATGACACAGGTGAATCCACTATTCAATAACTTACTCGGCTATGTCACGGTGGCTCTAGCCATTCCTTTAGCAGCAATGCGCTACGATGACTTGCCATTAAAAGCCGTAGGCGGGATTTTAGTCTTTGCCAGTATCAGTGCCGTTGCCCTCCCTATGGGGCTGGCTTATTTACTGCATCTGTCTGATCCAACCATTATGGCTTTCGCTACACGAGCTGTGACGACCCCTATTGCCATCAACATTGCGACGCTGCTGCATTCCCCGATTCCTTTGGTGATTTTGATTGTGATTTTATCAGGGGTGATTGGTGCAGCATTTTCACCCATCATACTCAAAAATATTCATGATGAACGTGCATCAGGACTCGCCTTAGGACTTGCTGCACATGCAATTGGCACAGCTCAAGCTTGGCAGCGCGGCAGCATTGCTGGGCGCTATGCGGCATTTGGCATGGCGGTAAATGCAGTATTCACAGCAATCTGGTTGCCAACTTTCATACTCTATCTACAAAATATGTGACTGAGCAATCACTTTTAAATGATTGTTTTGTATAAAAAATAAACTTAATATAAATTCTAGGGTACACCACAACACATTGAACGATGTGCTGTGGATGTTACATTTTTGGTAAAGGCACTTTTGTGCAACATGTCAACTTTCCCGAATAAAATGTAAATATTTAGGCTTAGAGTAGTTGCTCTAAGTTCAAATATTACCTAGTATGATCAATAAACCCTCACAAAGTGTATTGATAAAGGATTATTAATATGATCGAAAAAAGTTTGAAATGGGCTGCATTATTTGGTGCTGTAGTCACAAGCTCTGCACTTTATGCTCAAGATCTTACAGGGACTTGGCAACAAATTGACGATAAAACCGGTTCGCCTAAAGCACTGATCGAAATTCGAAAAGATGCCAAAGATACCTATACCGGCAAAATTGTCAAAGTGACGCCACGTCCGGGTTATACACCAAAGGAAAAATGTGTGAATTGCCCTGCACCTTATACCAACCAGCCTATTTTAGGGATGGATGTATTTAAGGGGCTGAAACTTGAAAGGGAAAATACCTACTCTCAAGGGAAAATTATTGATCCTTTGGCAGGCAAAATTTACAGCTTAAAAGGCAAAATTTCTGCCAATGGTAAGCGCTTACATTTACGTGGATATCTGGGGATTTCCGCGATTGGTCGTACACAGACATGGATTCGCGCTGAATAAATTTTAAATTTATTCAGTAAATTGATTTGACATAGGTGAACCACCTACAGGGAATATCTGATGAAAAAATTAAAAGTGAGCCTCTTATTCTTAGCTGCTGTAATGAGTGGTTCAGCTTTTGCTCAAGACCTTTCAGGGACTTGGCAACAAATTGATGATAAAACAGGTTCACAAAAAGCCATTATTGAAATCCGTAAAGAAAGTAATGGCACATTCGTGGGTAAAATCATCAAAGTGACGCCGCGTCCGGGCTATACACCACGCGACACCTGCGTAAACTGCCCTGCACCCTACAAAAACAAGCCAATCTTAGGCCTTGATATCTTAACAGGTTTAAAACATATTGAAGGGACCAATAACTACGACAAAGGCCGTATTATTGACCCTCTTTCAGGCAAAGTTTACGACACAAAAATCCGTTTAAATGCCAGTGGCAAACGTCTCACGCTACGTGGCTATATGGGTGTTTCTGCACTTGGTCGTAGCCAAACTTGGATTCGCCAAGAGTAACCTCAAACAAGTAAAAAAACCGCCGACATGGCGGTTTTTCTTATTCCGAATATCTTCAAATTATTTTTAAATTAAAGTTGACTATTCTCGTAAACTTTCTAACATACGTGCTCATAAATCATGCTTCTCGGGGACAAGCGATTATGTTTAAAAAAATATTATTCAGCCTTTGCACATTCGGATTGATGAATGGTGCATTTGCAAATGACATTGCTGGCACGTGGCAACAAATTGACGATAAAACAGGAGCGGCTAAAGCAATTATTTCGATTCACAAAGAATCAAATAATACCTATACCGGTAAAATTATTAAAATTACACCACGTCCGGGCTATACACCGCAAAAAAACTGTAATAAGTGCCCTGCGCCTTATACCAACCAACCGATTCTCGGCATGGAAATTGTTAAAGGTTTAAAGCAAATTAATAATACAAATAATTATGAAAAAGGTCGTATTATCGACCCTCTTTCTGGCAAGGTTTATGATGCTAAAGTGCGCTTAAACAGCACAGGAAAACGTATTTCGATCCGTGCAAGTATTGGCGTTTCAGTCTTGGGTCGTAACCAAACTTGGATTCGTTTAGACTAATCCTCACACCAATAAAAAGCCGCATCAATGCGGCTTTTTTATTTTTAAATACTTACATTACAGGATTATCGACCGCAAACATGTGCTGATCTTCTAAACGATAGGCCATCAACTGATTGCCCCAGACACATCCGCCATCCACATTTTGGATTTTTGCTGAAATGCTTTTTCCTTGTAAAGCAGCCCAATGACCAAAAAGAATTTGATGGGTCTGAGCTGCTTGTGACTCAAACTCAAACCATGGCTTAAAACCCTTCGGCATAGGGTCATCGAGTGAATCTTTAAAACTGAACTCTAATCGACCTTCTGCATCGGTTAAGCGCATGCGGGTCAAATAGTTGGTAATACAGCGTAAGCGCGCATGACCAGACAAATCATCCGACCATAGGTTCGGCTCTTTACCGTACATCACTTGAAGAAACGCATCGGCCACATCAAAGTCGTCATGACCAATCACCGCTTCCACTTCCTTTGCCAAGTCTGTGGTTTGCTGCGCAGTCCAATTCAAAGGAATACCCGCATGAGTCAAAATGGTTTGCTCATTCGGAAATAGACACAGCGGCTGCTTGCGTAACCAATCAATCAAATCATCACTTTCTAAAGCGTGAATCACATCATCGATATTGTCTTTAGGATTGATATCCTTAATACCGCGAGCGCATGCCAGCAAAGTCAGATCATGATTGCCCAGTACCGTCGCCGCAACTTCACTATCCACTAATTTTTTGATGAACCGCAAAGCGCCTACCGAGTTTTCACCCCGTGCGACGAGATCACCGGCAAACCATATAAAATCTTGGTCTGCATCAAACTTAATCTCTTTCAGTAAAGCTTTTAATGCTTCAAAACAGCCTTGAACATCACCAATGACATAGTTATAGCGAATATTGCGAGTCATAATTATTTAAGCCACCATTTGATCTGCTAATGCGACAAATTCTGCAAGTGTTAGGGTTTCTGGACGCGCCATTGGATCAACCCCTGCATTTTCAAAACCATCTTCAACCAACATGCCTTTTAAGCTGTTACGCAAGGTCTTGCGGCGCTGAGTAAAGACATGTGAAACTAAACGCGCAAGCGCTTTTTCATCTTTCGCCATAATCGGTTTAACGGCATAAGGCTCTAAACGGAATACCGCAGAGGTGACTTTTGGCGGCGGATTAAATGAGCCCGGTGGCACTTCAAATAAAAACGTCGGTTTGCAGAAATATTGAATCATCACCGATAAACGACCATATTCTTTAGTATTCGGTGAAGCGGTAATACGGTCCACGACTTCTTTTTGCAGCATGAAGTGCATGTCTTTGACTTTGTCGCCAAACTCCAAGAGATGAAACAGCAGCGGAGTCGAGATGTTATACGGCAAGTTGCCAACCACGCGCAGAGGACGGCCTTCGGCAAACAGCTCGGTAAAGTCATATTTCAGCGCGTCGGTTTCAACAATGGTCAAGCGCTCAGGATGCGGCACACGGCCCGGCAAACCTGCAGCTAAGTCACGGTCCAGCTCAATCACAGTTAGAGCATCACATTCACCAATTAAAGGCGATGTAAGCGCGGCAAGACCGGGACCAATTTCGACAATATTGTCACCAGTACGCGGATTTACCGAACGTACAATTTTGGCAATAACACGTTGATCATGTAAGAAATTCTGTCCAAACCGCTTACGCGTGTGATGCCCTTCATCTTTTGGGTTTAGGGCATTAATTTGATACATAAAATTCTCCGCATAGGTTTATTACAACGATTACTGACTTGATTCAAATTCACTCAAGCGAGCAAAAATTTCTTCGGACTTGGTCACATTATCCCGAGCCGCTTTAATTACACTGAGCAATGGCTCTCTTTGTTGTAACAAAGCCATTGTTTCAGATTTCATCATTTCTTCAGTTTCAGCCTGAATGGAGAGCAAACTTTCACGCATTTCAGCATTGTGTACGCGCTCTACACCGAGTTCGGGATTACCATTCAGTTGAGCCTTCAAATAAATATTGAAAGTTTCAAAATCTGCTAAAAAGTCATCTAAATCGTCTGGATGAATAGAATTCACATCAGTTAACTTCAGCAAAGAACTCAACATTCGTCCCGCAATATAGACTTGATTTTTGGCAATCATTGCTTGAATAGCTGAATTGTTTGCTCTAGCCATCATATCAGCCAGAATGTTATATTCAGCTTGAATACCCGGAATGGTTTCACTTACAAGAAGTTGATATTCATATAGCGCACTCAGGCTATTTTGATGCTGTACAAGCAGATCAATATTAGCATTGATTGCCTGTCCATCTTGAAGCATTTTATCAGCACCATCACGATTCGCATATTTTTTATGCACCGCGGTCAGCGCTTGATTAAATTTTTGCTGATTATGTTTAAAGCCATCCACAGCACCCGGTAATGCAAAACGTATAAATCCTTCCGTCTGTTTTGGAATTTGCAGCGATAATACTTTTAATTCACAAAAATGATGATCTGTAGCAAGCGTTGAACATGCTGACAGCATCAACGCTAACACAATCCCAAAAAATGGGCGAATGTTCGATTTCGCCCTAAGCATCTTGTTATTTTCCTGTTATATTTTTGATAATTTTTTACTATTATTCATATAAAATTCAAACCTTTATTATTAAGTTTCGTTATTTTTCGCACGTGCTAATTCTAAAGCCAAATCAACCGCCACCTGTAAACTCGAACTTTTAGCAAGACCAGTTCCAGCCAGTGACAGTGCTGTGCCGTGATCCACTGAAGTCCGAATAAACGGCAAGCCCAAAGTGATATTGATGGCTTCGCCAAAGCCCTGCGACTTTAACACAGGCAAGCCCTGATCGTGATACATCGCCAAAACCGCATCGGCATCTTTTAAATTTTCAGGGGTAAATAAGGTATCGGCAGGTAAGCTCAGGCTCATATTCACCCCTTGAGCGCGATAACGCTCAAGCACCGGATTAATCACTTCAATCTCCTCCATGCCCAAATAGCCATCTTCACCCGCATGTGGGTTTAGACCGCACACCAAAATATGCGGATGATCTTTTTTAAATTTGGTTTTTAAATCATGAATTAAAATATCAATGACTTGATGCAAACGTTCTTGAGTAATGGCATCTGCAACATCACGAAGCGGTAAATGTGTTGTTGCTAATGCGACACGGAGCGTTTTTGTAGCAAGCATCATCACGACACGCTCAACGCCTGCAAATTCTTGATAAAACTCCGTATGTCCGCTGAAATGGATACCAGCATCATTGATAATCGACTTTTGCACAGGTGCTGTGGCAACACCAACACTTTTGCCTGACATCGCATAATCTGCAGAACGTCGTAATTGCTCCAACACATAAGCTGCATTATTCACATCTAACTGACCTGCAATAACTGGTTTAGTCACAGGTACATGTTCCACATAAAGCTGACCTAGAGCTGCCGACTCATCCTGCCCAACATAGTCGATCAGTTCAACTTCGAGCTTTAATTGTTGAGCGCGCTTGAGCAGCAAATCTTTATCAATAAGAACCACAATTGGCCTTTCATCTATTCGATTGGCTAAGCTCAAACAAATATCAGGTCCGATACCTGCGGGTTCACCGCTCGTGATATATAAAGGCAGCATGGGTTTATCCTGTGTGTGCAATAACATTATTATACTGTGTGATGCACATGACAGACCTAATTTTATTGACTAAAAATACCTGACAAAACTCAAAAATAAGCGCGTTGTGCGACATTGTATGGAATGAAACCGAAAGCAAAACCTGAAATGCCAATGATCCAAATCAATGCAAATAAGAATCATAATGCCGCGCTGAACTGCTGACACATGTTGTGGATTCTTCGTTATCAGCCAAAAAGACATACCACCCAGAAGCAATAATCCAATCAGCAGATAAACAAATAAATAACTAAGGAAAAATAACGTGAGCATCATCAACAAAACGATGATTGCGCCATCCGCCCCATGCAAATACACCAAATACAAAAAAGTTGGGCTTAAAACCAAGGCGCTACATAAGCCCATTAAATACCACCAATGTCGCCAAAATGAGGGTTCAGATGTGTTTTTTAACAGATTAGAATTCGACATGATTTACTTTCATCCGCTTTTTTTATAATTTCTGGATTATCTGCTGTTTATTGCTGAAGAAATATACTACAATAGAGCGCTTGAAATTTTATATTTTCATTTGTGATTCTTCACGTATTCGTATAGAATCGCGTCTCCTTTTGTTTGGACAGCTTCCATAGTCCAAACCAACTATAATAGGTAGTGGTTTAATGAAAACTCTCAGCGCTAAGCCAGCTGAAGTTCAACACGACTGGTACGTTGTTGATGCTTCTGGCAAAACTTTAGGTCGCCTTGCGACTGAAATCGCTCGTCGTTTACGCGGTAAGCACAAAACTTCTTATACTCCTCACGTTGACACTGGTGACTACATCGTTGTTATCAATGCTGAGCAAGTTCAAGTGACTGGTAAAAAATCACTTGATAAGAAATATTATCGCCACACTGGTTTCCCTGGTGGTATTCGTGAAACTAATTTCGAAAAATTAGTTGCTCACAAACCAGAAGAAATCTTCGAACGTGCTGTAAAAGGCATGTTGCCAAAAGGTCCTCTTGGTTATGCAATGATCAAGAAAATGAAAGTGTACGCTGGTACTGAGCATCCACATACTGCTCAACAGCCACAAGTTTTGGACATCTAAGGGATACAGCACATGGCTACTAACTATGGTACAGGTCGCCGTAAGACCGCAACTGCACGTGTTTTCCTATCAGCTGGTACTGGTAAACTCGTAATCAACAACCGTTCTTTAGAACAATATTTCGGTCGTGAAACTGCTCGTATGGTTGTTAATCAACCACTTGAGCTTTTAGAAGCTACTGAGAAATATGACCTTTACATCACTGTTGCTGGTGGTGGTATCGGCGGTCAAGCAGGCGCTATCCGTCACGGTATTACTCGTGCATTGATTGCTTCTGACGAAACTCTTAAACCTGCTCTTCGTCAAGCTGGTTTCGTTACTCGTGATGCTCGTGAAGTTGAACGTAAGAAACTTGGTTTACGTAAAGCTCGTAAACGTCCTCAATTCTCTAAACGTTAATTCGTTTACCGAATCGGACAAAAAACCTTGGCTTATGCCAAGGTTTTTTTATATCTTGATTTTTATGAAGATGATGCAAATATAACAACGAACCGATAAACCAAGAGACTCAAACTCGCAATTAAGCATATAACCGACAGTGTTAGTGTAATTGTACAGATGGTGATTTTATTTTTTTGTTCAGGGCTATCATCCTCTGCTCCATAATCAGAGGCATAACCTCCAGCGAGTGCCGTATAAAAGCCAATGCCCATAAAAATAACCGCAGCGAAAAATAATAATTTTTGTACAAGTGCAATGGTCATCATGCGGTGACGATCAGGTAAATGAATGACATGACAATCTATCAGATAAAATAAACCAAAACTGGAATTTTCGTTGTAGCTGCATTGATATTGCTAAAGTCTCCGTGATTTTACTGTCTAATTTTAGTATCCTATCTTATTCATTTCTCATCGTCTCGGATTATGTCAGTCGAAAATGCACCTCTCCAAGGGATTACGCTTTACAGTCATGCGGATGACTTTCGCTCACACTGGATACGCTATGTACTTGCAGAGAAGCAAATCAAACATAATTTAATTATTGCTGATGATGAAGACGAAGATCTTGCAAGTTTAAATCCCTACAATCAACTTCCGATGATGATTGAAAATGGCCTAAAACTCTATAACAGCAGTATTATTGCCGAATATCTGGATGACCGTTATCGTCAAAATAAACTGTATGCAGATGCACCTATGCCTCGTGCAGAGCAACGTCAATATGTATGGCGCTTCGAACAAGATTGGTTAAGACTTGCCGATATTATGCTTCGCCATCCCGATACCCTCGATGAAAAAGCCAAGCAAAACGCACAAAAACAATTACGTGATACACTCATTTCACTAACCCCCTTGTTTCAGCATTATCCTTATTTTATGTCTGAACAATTTAGCATGTTAGACTGTATGCTCGCACCTGTATTTCTGCGCCTAAAAGCCATGGGTATTGAGCTTCCCAAACAGCAATGCCGCCCTATATTTCTCTATTGCCAACGCATCTTTAGCCGTCCTGCATTTATCAAATCGATGACATTGCAGGAAAAAAATCGCTATAGCGAGCTTTTAGCAAAAAATTAATTTCCCATAAATATTCGAGTAAGCATTATGTCTGAACAGGAACTACAACTCACTCCAACGCGTCCATACTTAACACGGGCACTTTATGAATGGATTTGTGACAATCAACTTACACCGTACCTACTTGTCGATGCGACACAGAATGGTACGATGGTACCAGTTCAATATATCCAAGATGGCCAAATTGTCCTGAATATTGCACCCCATGCAACTCATGCGCTGCATATGAGCAATGAGACGATTACTTTCTCTGCACGCTTTGGTGGCGTTTCGCAAAACCTCTATATCCCCTTTTCTGCTGTTCTAGGTATCTATGCACGTGAAAATGGTCAAGGCATGTTCTTCGATCCTCAAGAATATGAAGGTATTCAGAATGATCAAAATGCTTTAAAATCAAACGACCAAGAACAACAAGAGCAGCCGAAGAAAAAACCAGGTTTAAGGTTGCTCGATTAAAGAATAAGGAAGCGAATAATGGCTTTTGATTTAGTACAATATTTTGTCGAACAAATAGAATCTCAAAAGCCTACGCTTTTAAGTCATTTAAATCGTGAAGAACAACGTCAACATATACGTGAAATTAATGCATTAACTTTTGGTGAATTGATTCATCAGCTCCGCAATAATGCTCAAAAGGTTTATCAAGAAATTACTCATCCTGATGAACTCTATATTCAAGAAGTTTCACGCCATCTGACCACCAATCCATCGAATGCATCAATATTAGAGCGCTCTGAACTTGAAAACCTAACTACAGAAGTTTTTCATTTACAATTAAATGAATTAAAACAACTTCATGATACAGGCTCACATTCACCGCAAAGTATTCGAGAATTACTCAACGGACAAATTGAACATCTTTCTGGTCAAGCGGATGATTGGGTTTGGTCAACAAACAACCTAACAGAGCTCCTTGGTTCTAAACCAAATCTTCAAGAAGAGATATCATTAGAGGCATCAATGAAGGAGTTCAATCAAATGGTTAATCAACAACATACACAAGAAGACGTAACAACTGAAGTACAAGTACCGACTTGGTCAAAAATTGTAGAGCCAGTAGTTGCAGTGGTGATTCTATGGATTTTGGCATCTGCAGCATGTAATATTTTTGCTTAATTGACTTCATTTCTCTAAATCTATGACCTGCTTTTTAAGCAGGTTTTTTTTAATCGAATATTTAGGATATTGATATTTTAAATATAAAATTTACCCGATAAAGGTAGCCAAATAATGATCCCAGGCAGTATCGTGGACAACCTATCCCTCTAAATTCTTAAAATATTTCTGCTCAAAGGCTTCTGGGCTTAACCAACCATTTGCAGAGTGCCTTCTCACTCGATTGTAGTAAATCTCAATATAGTCAAACAAGACAACATTGGCTTCTTTTCGGGTCAAAAATACACTGCCATGTACCACATGACCTTTAAATGTTAGCGGCAGTGTAAAAATGACCCCCTAATGGCATTTAAAAACTGACCCCCTTGGTTAATATAGCGGTCATTTTGGACTGCTCAACATGTTAACTTTGGAGCAAGCAGTGACAATCCAAATACTT